>NZ_NJGW02000039.1:0-16562 GCF_002216225.1 Pandoraea sp. CB10b_02 | reverse complement strand
CGCGCTTCGCGGCTCAGCGATCTCATGTCGGTTGCTTGCATGAATCCGAGTTGAGGGTGGTGCAGAAAATTTCAAGTGCGCAAGGGCCGGATCAATAAGACCTTCTTGGTACCGCGCGCAGCCAAGCGGAGACAGAGCATGCTCAGAGTGTTGATTGGCCTTGGATTGCCGTATCTCGGCGTTGTCGGACTGCTGCCCTGGGCGGCCTCCGTCGATCGGTACGTGTTGGGCGTGCCGTTCATTTACGGCTGGATTTTTCTTTGGTTCGTGCTGACGTCCGGCTGCTTGTGGCTGTGCTGGACGCTCTTTGACCGTCACGCCGCCGAAGACCCGGCGTGAGGCCCGGTGCAGGCCGCGCCTCGTTCGCGACAAGCGCGCGATTTGCCGCCTGCACCCGCGCACGCGAACGCCCTTCGGCGGGCTGCGCGCCGATCGCTCGGGCCGCGCCTCTCGCCTACTAACGTCTCACCCGCGGCCTCACCCGCGAATCTCCGGAGATTGCGTCGATGGCAACCCTCATCTTTGCCGGCTTCATCCTGTTGTCGGTCTATCTCGCGCTGCGAGCGCGCGGCGGGCGCGGTCCGCAAAGCGTGCACGATTTTTTCGTCGCCTCGCGTCAGTTCGGCGCCTGGCTCGTGTTCTTCCTCGCCGCCGGCGAGATCTACAGCATTGGCACGATGGTCGGCTTTCCCGGCGGCATCTACGCCAAGGGGCCGACTTACGGCGTGTGGTTTCTCGGCTACATCCTGCTTGCCTATCCCGTCGGTTACTTCCTGGGGCCGCGGATCTGGGAGGCTGGCAAGACGTACAACGCCATCACGCTGCCCGACCTGTTCAAGGGACACTTCCGAAATCGCTTCCTCGAACTCGTCGTGGCGATAACGGCGATCATCTTTCTGCTGCCGTGGGGGCAGTTGCAGTTCACCGGTCTGGTGGCGGCGCTCAAGGGGCTCGGGTGGAACTTCCAGCCGCTGTGGCTCATTTGTTTTTCCGCGTTGCTGGCGTTCGTCTACATCGCCATTGCGGGCGTGCGCGCGTCGGCCTACATCGCCGTGCTCAAGGACGTGCTGATGGTCGCGGCCATCGTCGTCACGGGCGTGGCCGTGGCATGGGAGGCGGGCGTGACGCCGGTGTTCCAGGCGGCCAGCCAGCATGTGAGCAATGCCATGAACACGCAGCAACTGACGTTCGCGATGACGACCATCGTGTTTCAGTCGCTTGGCATGTACGTGATGCCGTTCGGTGTGCAGAACTTCTTTACCGCAAAGAGCGCGGCGACGATCCGGCGCACGCAGGTGGCCATGCCGCTCTACATGCTCATGTACCCGTTCCTCGTGCTCGCTTCGTATTACGCGATCAGCCGCAACATCACGCTGGCATCGCCGAACGAAGCGTTCTTCGCCGCTGTCACGCAACTGTTGCCGCCGTGGCTGGTCGGGCTGGTGGCGGCCGGCGCGGCGCTCTCGGGCCTGCTCGTACTCGCCGGCATCTGCCTGGCGCTCGGGCCGATCGTCACGCGCAACATTCTGTCGGGCATGCCCGAGCATCGCCAGAAGGCCAGTTCCAAGGTCGTGATCGTGCTGTACCTGCTGGGCTCCATCGTGCTCACGCTGCTCACGCCGAACCTCATGCTCACGCTCATCAACATGGCTTATTACGGCGTGACGCAGTTCCTGCCGGGCGTCATTGCCGTGGTGTTCCGCCTGCGCGTGCGCGCGTCGGCGGTGGCCGCCGGCGTGCTCGCCGGCCAGGGGCTGGCGCTCGTGCTGTACTACCGCAACCCGGACCTCGGCGGCGTGAACCTCGGGCTGATCTGTCTCGTGGTCAACGTCGCGGTGATGTCGATGCTCAACCTGCTGCTCGGCGGCCGTCCCGCACACACGATGGACGCCGGCGTGGGCGCGCTTTCCACCTACAAGAAGTGACGATGACAGACAGAGACAGCAAGACCGAAGTACCGGGCGACGTTCGCGTCTATGTCGCCCGCAAGATCCTCACGATGAACCCCGCGCAGCCGGTAGCCACGCACGTGGCGGTGCGCGACGGCCGTATCCTCGCGGTTGGCGGCGCGAACGACATGCGCGCGTGGACCCGCGTCGCGCCGGACGAGACGTTGCGCGACAAGGTGCTGATGCCCGGCCTCGTGGAAGGGCATTGCCACTTGATGGAAGGGGCCATGTGGGACGCCGTGTACGTCGGCTACTACGACCGGCGCGGCCCCGACGGACGCCTGTGGGAAGGGCTCAAGACGCCCGCCGCGGTACTCGAGCGGCTGCGCGAGGCGCAGCGCGCAATGACCGACGACCACAAGCCGCTGCTCGCCTGGGGTTACGACCCGATCTTCTTCGAGAGCGCGCCGCTGGTCGCGCGCGACATCGACGCCGTGTCGATCACGCGCCCCATCGCGATTCTGCACGCCAGCGTGCATCTGATGAACGTGAATACCGCGATGCTGGCACTCGCGGGCATCGATGGCGATACCGATGTCGAAGGCATCGTGCTCGGGGAGGACGGCGAGCCCACCGGCGAGCTGCAGGAGTTCGCGGCGATGTTCCCGGTATACCGCGTGATCGGCGAAGGGCTGTCGATCGCCGCGAGCGAGAGCGTGCGCGCGATCTGGAATTTCGGGCGCGTCGCGCAGTTGGCCGGCGTGACGACGGCCACCGATCTGGTCAACGACCTGACGCCGAGCGGCAACGCCAATCTTCACGAGGCCACGGGCCACCCCGACTATCCGATTCGCATCGTGCCGGCGTTTGCGCCGCAGCGTTGCCCGCAAGGCGGGCCGCAGCGCGTGCTCGGCGCGCGCGAAGGCAACACCGACAAGCTGCACTACGGCCCCGTGAAGTTCATCGTCGACGGCTCCATTCAGGGCTTTACGGCACGTCTGCGCTGGCCGGGATATTTCAACGGCAAGCCGAACGGCCTGTGGTTGATTCCCCCGGCGCAACTGGTCGAAACGTTCCTGCCGTTTCATGCGGCCGGGCTGCAGATGCACATCCACACGAACGGCGACGAAGCGACCGAGGTCGTGCTCGACGCCATCGAGAAGCTGCTCGAGCGGCATCCGCGCGTGGACCACCGGCATACGCTGCAGCACTGCCAGATGGCCGACGCGGCGCAACTGACCCGGGCGAAGCGCCTGGGCATGTGCGTCAACTTCTTCGCGAACCACGTCTACTACTGGGGCGACGCGCACTACTCGCAGACGATGGGGCCGGACCGGGCAAACCGCATGGACCCGGCCGAGCTCGCACGGCGGATCGGCCTGCCGTTCGCGCTGCACTCGGACGCCCCGATCACGCAGCTCAATCCGCTGTTTACCGCCTGGTGCGCGGCGAAGCGCCAGACGTCGTCGGGCCGCATTCTCGGTGAGTCGCTACAGCTCCCGATCGCCGACGCCCTGCACGCAATCACGCTGGGCGCCGCCTTCACGCTGGGCATGGAGCACCTGATCGGCAGTGTGGAAGTGGGCAAGTACGCCGACTTTGCCGTGTTCGACGAGGACCCGTCGGCCGTCCCGCTCGACCGCCTGCGGGCGCTGCCGGTGTGGGGCACCGTGTTGGGCGGCAAGCTGTTTCGCTCGCCGGCCTGACGCCGTGGACGCCACGGCGGCGGCGCGCCCGCCGATTCCCATGATCGTGCTCGGCGGCTATCTCGGCGCCGGCAAGACAACCATCGTCAACGCCCTGCTGCGCGGTGCGCACGGCATGCGAGTGACCGTGCTCGTCAACGATTTCGGCGCGCTCAACGTCGATGAAGCGCTCATCCGCGAGCGCAGCGACGACGTGATTGGGTTGGAGAACGGCTGCGTGTGCTGCACCATCGGCGGCCGGCTCGTCGAGACGCTGATCGCGCTCGGCGAGCGCGAGCATCGACCGGATCTACTCGTGATCGAGGCAAGCGGCGTGTCCGATCCCCTGAGGATCGCGCAGGTCGGGTTGCTCGACCGGGCGTTTCGCCTGCATGGCATCGTCGTGGCCGTCGATGCGAGCAGCATCGCGCAAACGCTCGAAGATCGCTATGTTGGCGATATCGTGCGCAGGCAGCTCGCGGCGGCGAGCACGCTGGTCATCACCAAAGCCGATCTTGTCGCGCCGCAGGCGCTGCAAGCGGTACATGCCCGGTTGCGCGCGCTGGAGACGACGCGAATCGTCGTCACCGCTGACCATGGTGCGGTGCCGCCGGCCATTCTCTTTCCCGACGAAGCGATCGCGCTGCCCGGGCTGCTGAGTCCACGGCCGTTGCGCGCCGCGGCCGGCGCTTTACCGGCAGGACTGCGCAGCTTCGATTGGCAGACGACGCGTGCGCTCGACCGCGCACGTCTGAAGGCGGCGCTCGCGCTGTTGCCCGACAAACTCCTCCGGGCCAAGGGCTTTGCCGTGACCGCCGACGGCAGCGCGGTCGAGGTTCACGTCGCCGGCAAGCGCGTCGCATTCACGCGACACCCCGGTCTGGCGCGGCAAGGGACAACGCTCGTCTTCATCGGCATGCTCTCGGACGCGGATATCGCAAGCCTGACGGGCGCCCTGCAAGACGCCATCGTCTGACCGGGGCCGTCCGCTTCGGCGGCCGGTGACGTTGATCGCCGGCGACGTCGATCGCTTTCCCTGCACAGCACCGCAAAAAAAAGCGACGGCATGGCGCCGTCGCTTTTGCTTCTCTATCTGCCTCGCGGGATTTCGCAGGCGGCCCCGCCGGCGGTCCTGGCGGGCCCCGGCGTGGGTCAGAGGTCGAACGTGAGAGGTCGAACGTCAGAGGTCGAACGTCAGAGGTCGAACTCCGGATCGGGCGCGCGCAGCTTGCGCCAGATGGAGCGAACGGTGAACGCCACGAGCAGGACCGTCAGGCTGACGACGCCGAGTGCCAGTGGCGTGCGCTGATCCGGAATGAACGCCATCGCGCCGACGATGGAGAGCATGCCGACGATCGCCACCCAGGTGAGGTACGGGAAGCCCCACATGCGCACCTTCAGCTTGCCCGGCGCCTCGCGTTCCAGCCGCTTGCGCAGCTTCAGTTGCGAGAATGCGATGAGCACGTACACGAAGATCGCGACGGTGCCGTAGGAGTTCACGAGGAATGCGAATACCGTGTCGGGCGAAACGTAGGACATCACCACCGCGACGTAGCCGAATAGCGTACCTACCAGAATCGCCCGCACTGGCACGCCGCGCGAATTCAGCTTCGCCAGCGAACGCGGCGCGTCGCCGCGGCGTGTCAGCGCGAACAGCATCCGCGACGACGCATACAGGCCCGAGTTCAGCGCCGAGAGCACGGCGGTCAGCACCACGGCGTTCATGATGTGGGCGGCGGCGGGAATGCGCATCGCTTCGAGCGCGCTCACGTATGGCGTGGCCATCCCGGCGGAATTCCAGGGCACGAGCATCACCACGAGCAGGATCGAGCCGATGTAGAAGAACAGCACGCGGCCGATCACCGAGTTCGTGGCGCGCGCCACGGCCTGTTGGGGCTCGGCCGCCTCGGCCGCTGCAATCGTGACGATCTCCGCCCCGAAGTAAAAGCCCGTTGCGGCGACCGCCCCTGCCATCACGGGACCGATGCCGTTGGGCATGAAGCCGCCGTGCGAGAGCAGGTGCCCGGTGCTCGCGACCGCGCCGGGCCACATGCCGACAACGAACAGTGCGCCGAGGAACAGGAACACGATGATGGCGGCCACCTTGATCGAGGCGAACCAGAACTCGAACTCGCCATAGGACGCTACCGACACGAGGTTGGTCAGCGTGAGCACGACCAGCAGCGTGAGGCTGATGGCCCATGCGGGAATGTCGGGCAGCCAGAACTGGATCAGGTTGGCGCCCGCCACCGCTTCGACAGCGACCACGATCACCCAGAAGTACCAGTACATCCATCCCGTCAGAAAGCCGGTCAGCTCGCCGCCGACGGGCTTGTCGTTCCAGGCCAGGCGAGCATATTCGTAGAACGAGCCCACGGCGGGCAGCGCGCAGGCCATCTCGCCGAGCATGCGCATCACCAGCACGACGAGCGCGCCCGTGATCAGAAACGACAGCACCGCGGCGGGGCCGGCCGCGTGTACCACCACGCCGCTGCCGACGAACAGACCGGCGCCGATCACGCCGCCCAGCGCGATCATGCTCATGTGCCGTTGCTTCAGGCTCGATTGCAAACGCGTATTGTCACGATTGGCCATGGCGACCTCCCATGACGTGGCGCGCGGCGCGGCAGAGAATGTCGGGGGATTGGGGGATACGGAAAAACCGGGGGGAACGGAAAAAATGAGCGACGCCACGCCGCCCGTGCAATGTCTCGACTGCCACACAACCTCCTGAATGCCTTGTTTGACGCAGGTGCGGCCGGGGGAACCGCCCTGCGTCTCTTGTGATGACCAACGGACCGCCTGTGTCTTGCCTTGCCTCGTCAAACCTTGCCCTTCCACGGCACCAGCACGCGCTCGAGATAGCGCATGATCAGATCGAAGCCGAAGGCGAAGAAGCCGATCACGATGATCCCCATGATCACGATGTCCGACGCGAGAAACTCCGCCGCGTTGAGCACCATGAAACCGAGACCGCTCGATGCCGCCACCATTTCGGCGGCCACCAGCGTGGTCCAGCCCACGCCGATCCCGATACGCATGCCCGTGAAGATCTCCGGCAGCGCCGATTTCACGATCACGTGCATGACGATCTGACGCGGCGATGCCCCCATCGAATACGCCGCGTGAATCTGTTCCATCGAGACCGAACGCACCCCGGCGCGAGCCGCGATGGCCAGCGGCGCGAAAATGGCCAGATAGATGAGGAACACTTTCGAGAACTCGCCGATGCCGAACCAGATGATCACGAGCGGCAGGTACGCCAGCGGCGGCAGCGGACGGTAGAACTCGATGGGCGGGTCGAACACGCCGCGCGCAATGCGCGACACACCCATCAGGATGCCCACGGGAATCGCCGTGACGCAGGCGAGCGCGAAGGCGCCGAATACGCGGTAGAGGCTCGCGAGCGTGTGCTGCCACAGCGTCGAGCCGGCGAAGCCTTCCGTCGAGACCTGGACGAATTTCTCCACGATGGCGCGCGGTCCCGGCAGGAAGAGCGGCTTGATGAGCCCGGACGAGGTGATCGCCACCCACAACAGCAGCAACGCGACGACGGTGACGATGCTGATGGCGAGGCTCGGGCCCTGGCCCGGTGCGCCGAACGATTCGCCCGCCTTGACCGGGCGTGGTGCGAACATGCGCGCGAAGACGCCGCGCTGACGCGCGGGACGCGCACGTGTAGTGGCTGACATGGGCGGCTGGCCGGCGGCGCCGGTCGGCGACGCATGCGAGGTGGCGACAGGTTTGGTCATCATGATGGCTACGTCTCCTGCGGGTAAGTCAGGCGGCGACCGCACCAGCGGCCGGCGCTGTCGCCTGGCCGGCGCGCTCGTCGCCGTAGATGATGCTGAGCACGGTTTCGCGCATCGCGATGAAATCGGGGCTCGACTTGATGGCGCGCGCGTCGCGGCACTCGAGATAGCGCTTGTTGAAGTCGAGTTCGTAGGTGTGCGTGATGCGCCCCGGGCGCGGAGACATCACGATCAGACGGCTCGCGAGGAAGAGTGCCTCCTCCACGCTGTGCGTGATGAAGAAAATCATCTTGCCGGTCTCGCGCCACACGTCGAGCAGCAATTCCTGGATGGTCTCGCGCGTGAGCGCGGCGAGCGCGGCCATCGGCTCGTCCATGAGCAGCATCGACGGGTTGCACGTGAGCGCCCGCGCGATCCCGACGCGCTGCTGCATGCCGCCCGAGAGCTGATAGATCATGTGATTGTGGAAGTCCTGCAGGCCGACGAGGGCGAGGTTGCGCGCGGCGCGGGCGCGTCGCTCGGTCTTCGGCACGCCTTGCAGCTTGAGACCGAATTCGGTGTTCTCCATCACATTGAGCCAGGGCAGCAGTGCGTGCTTCTGGAACACCACGCCGCGATCGGCGCCCGGGCCTTCGATGGGGGCGTCCCCCAGGAGCAGTTCGCCGGACGTGGGGGCGATGAAGCCGGCCATCAGACTGAGCAGCGTGGTCTTGCCGCAGCCCGAGGCGCCGAGCGCCACCACGAAGTCCCCGGGCGCGATGGTCAGATCGACGTGCGCGAGCGCCTGCACCTGCTCGCCGGGACGCCGGCCGGGATATACGACGCTGACGTCGTTGACGATGAGTTGTTCCATGAAGCCCTTCTCCTGTCGATCCTGCGATCGGGGAGGGCTGCCGCGCCGGCGAATACGCTCCGGCGTAGCGGCCCCGGCACGGCTTACTTCAGTTTCAGTGCGGCGTCGACGTAGCGCGAGGTCACGTATGGCGTGTAATCGGCCTTGACGGCGTTGATTTTCTGCTGGCCCTTGAGGAACTCGGCCGTGTCCTTGAGCGCCTTGGCCGCGCGGCTGTCCTTGCCGCCCCCGAGCCATTCGGCCGACGCCTGTTGCTGCGCCGACGGATAGGCGTACAGCGAGAGTGCGCCGGGGACGTCCTCCGGCTTGCCGCCGATCATCTTCACGATGGCCTTGACCTGCGGCGACGCCGCGGTCCAGGCGGCCTGGTTCTGACGGTAGGCGGCGTCGGCGTCCGCAATCACCTTGACGAACTTCGCCATGAACTCGGCGTTCGCCTCGCCCCATTTGCGATCGACCGCGATGCCGTCAAATGTCGGCTTGCCCTGTTTCGACAGTTCTCCCGAGGTGATCAGCACATGGCCGCTCTGCTTGATCTGGGCGAGCGCCGGATCCCATACATAGGCCGCATCGATGTCGCCGCGCTCCCATGCCGCCACGATCTGGTTCGGCTGCATGTTGAGCACCGTGACCTCGTTCGGCTTGATGCCCCACTGCTGCAGCGCGAACATCGTGTGGTAGTGCGTGGTGGAGACGAACGGCACGCCGATCTTCTTGCCCTTGAGGTCGGCCGGCCCCTTGATGTTCGATGCGTTGCGCACGACCATCGCCTCGGCCTTGTTGATGTCGTCGAGAATCCAGAACAGCTGCAGGTCAAGCCCTTGCGAGACGGCCGCCGCCATCGGGCTCGAGCCCAGCACGCCGATCTTGATGTCGCCCGACGCGAGCGCCGTGGCCACCTTTGCCCCCGACTCGAACTGGCGCCAGTGGATCTTGTAGCCGGTCGCCTTTTCGAATTCACCGCTCGCGATGGACACCAGCCACGGGTCGACGATCTGCTGGTACGCGATCGTCACCTCCTTTTCCTGCGCCCGGGCCGGCGCAGGCAGCATCAACGCCGAGGCGAGGGCCACGGGCAGCGCCGCTGCCGCCAGCGCCGTGGCGGCGAACACCCGTCGCAGCCGGTTCGGAATTGCATTCATGGTTCACCTCTAATCGGTAAGTTGTCGGTGGAACGCGAGGGTTTGACGCACCAGGGGTTACGAATCGGCGCCAAGTGATTGCATCATTGCCGCGCGTCTTTTTGTTCGTTAGAGCCAGTTGGCCGCATTTGATGATGCCAACTGGTCCAGATTCCCCGGAATGGCCTTGCAAACCGCATGAATGCTCGATTCGGCCCTGGATTTCCACGACTGCGGATAAACCCGAATTCGGAATTAACGTCACCGTCTGATGAGTAATAATTGACGTTCTGGAAGTGACAAGACGAGGGGACGCAATGTCGAGCCGGATTTCTGCGGCGATGTGGAACCAGTTGTTTCTGATGTCGGCGCGCGCGGGCATGGGATTGCAGAGCCAGATTCGCCAGATGCTCGTCTCGGCGATCCTGGACGAGCGTCTCATGCGCGGCGCGGCGGTGCCGTCGTCGCGCGAGTTGGCCGAAGGGCTGGGCGTGGCGCGCAACACGGTGGTGCTGGCCTACCAGCAACTGGTCGACGAGGGTTACCTGATCGCGCGCGAGCGGCGCGGGTATTTCGTGAATGGCGACATTCTGGCGCCTCGCGTGGGCACGCAGAACACGTCCGCGTCAGCGCCCGGCGCCATGCCCCCGCTCGATCCGCTCACGCCGGACTGGGAGGGCCGCTACGTGGTGCGGCCGTCCGCGCAGCGCAACATCGTCAAGCCGATCGACTGGCAGCAGTACCAGTACCCGTTCATCTACGGGCAGTTCGACCCGACCATGTTCCCCACCGCGGACTGGCGCGAATGCTGCCACAAGGCGCTTACCGTCATGGAGATTCGCGACTGGGCGCCGGACATGATCGCGCGCGACGACGAGACGCTGATCCAGCAGATCCGCACGCGCGTACTGCCGCGCCGCGGCGTGTGGGCCGACGCCGATGAGATCGTGCTCACCAACGGCGCGCAGCAGGCGCTCTATCTGCTCGCCGATCTGCTCGTCGGGGCGCACACGACCGTCGGTATCGAGGACCCCGGCTATCCCGACGCGCGCAATATTTTCGCAATGCGCACGCCGAAGCTGATCGGCCTGCCCGTGGACGAGCATGGCGTGCCGGTCGACGAGCGTCTGTCGCAGTGCGACTACGTGTACGTGACGCCGTCGCACCAGTGCCCGACCACGACCACCATGCCGCTCGCGCATCGCGAGGCGTTGCTGCGCCGTGCCGAGACCGACGACTTCGTGCTGATCGAGGACGACTACGAGAGCGAGAACAGCTATTCCGACATTCCGATCCCGGCGCTCAAGAGCCTGGATCGCAGCGATCGCGTCATCTACATCGGCAGCCTGTCGAAGTCGTTCGCGCCGGGCCTGCGGCTGGGCTACATCGTCGCGCCGGCCGCGCTCGTGGCGGAATTGCGGGCGTTGCGCCGGCTGATGATCCGGCACCCGTCGGCGTTCATCCAGCGTTCGTTCTCGATGTTCCTGGCGCTGGGGCATCACGACGCGCTGCTGCGCCGTCTGGCGGACACCTATGCGAGACGCGCGGAGGTACTGAGCGAGGCGCTTGCGGCGCACCTGCCCGAAGTGTCGTTCGTGCATGTGAAAGGCGGCGCGTCGTGCTGGGTGCGCGGCCCGCAGGCGCTCAACGCCAACGTGCTGGCGGCGCGCGCGAAGTCGCGCGGCATTCTGATCGAGCCGGGCGACGTGTTCTTCATGGGCGACGCCCCCCCGCGCAACATGTTCCGGCTCGGCTTTTCCTCGATACGGCTCGAGCATATCGAGGCGGGCGTCATTGCGCTCGCCGACGTGTTGCGCGAGACATTGGCGGAGGCGGGGCGCCCGGCGTCGTGAGTGCCGCCGGCCCCCGGGCGAGCGTACCTCAGGGCATGCCGTTGCGGCCGAACCGACGGAAGCCTTCGCGCGCGCAAAGACGCTCGTAGTACGACGACACGCCTTCCATGCGCGGGTGGTCGATCGGCGTGCTGAACCAGCGATGCACGGACAGACCGATAGGGATGTCCGCCAGCGTGAACGCCTCGCCGCTGACGAAGGCCTGCGTCGCCTGCAGTTGCGCGTCGAGCACGCGCATGAGGGCCGTCCAGCCGGCGATATCGGCGGCAAGCGTGCCGGCGTCGTCGTAGCCGGGCATACGCCGCACCAGGGACTTGAACGGATAGCGCCACGCCGCGTTCAGATCGGACGCCTGCCAATCGATCCATTGGTCGACTCGCGCACGTTCGCGCGGCGCGCCCGGGTAGAGGTCCGTGCGCTCGCGCGACGCGGCGAGATAACGCAGGATGCTGTTCGATTCCCACATGACGAAACCGTCATCGTCGATCACCGGCACCATCCTGTTGGGATTGAGCGCGGTGAAGGCGGGGGCGTCGAGCCTGCGTGAGGCATCGCCATCCCCCCACGGCTCGTTGTCGAACGCAATGCCGAGTTCGTGACAGAGCCACAGCACCTTGCGCACGTTGATGGAATTGGGCCGGCCGAGAATGCGGAGCATGCGAAACCTCGAAAGGTAGGTCGATGAGCTCGATTCTAGGGGCCGGGCGCGGGCGGCAACAGATACAGATTCGAGGCTTGCGGGCGGAACAGGGCAAACACGCGCGCGCGGGGATACGTCCTGTCGCCGCGATTGGCCTGCCGATCGGCGGCTCGCCCGCGGCGGCGCCTTGCCGGACCGGACGCAAAAGCCGGGGGGCGCCACGCCGTGCCTGTGGGGGCAGGGGAGCGCGAAGCCTTCAGGCGGCGCCGAATTCCATCGGGAAATCAAGCGCAAAATCAAGGATCTCGTGTCGTTGGGAGCACGAAGGAAAGGGTTTGGAAAACTGGTAATCTCTTCGTTTTTTCAGCCCCGCGCAGTCGATGATTCGTCACCACGGCATGGACAGGTTGGCCCGCGTCTGCACCTGTCTGTCGGCAAGCCTGATTACCGTTCTCCTCACCACCGGTGCGGTGTATGCCGGCGCATGCCGACCCGCCGGCGCCGCCGACACCGGCGCGAAGCGCCCCTCGATCGGCCTCGTGCTGTCCGGCGGCGGAGCGCGCGGGTATGCCCACCTCGGCGTGCTCCAGGTGCTGGAGGAAAACCGTATCCCTGTCGACTGCATCGCCGCGGCCAGCATGGGCGCCATCGTTGGGGGGCTTTACGCGAGCGGCATGAGCGCTGGCGACATGCGCCACCGGCTCGAGAACATCAATCTGGCCGACATCGCGTTCGATATCGTGGAGCGCAGTGATCTGCCGCAGTCCGAGCGCGAGGACCAGCGCTATTACGTCAACAGCTTCTCGCTCGGCTTCGGCAACAACGGCTTTCAACTGCCGGCCGGCCTCGTGCAGGGCAATCGTCTGCAGGCGCTGCTGCAGGACTGGACGGCCCGGTTTGCCGGCAGGGTGAAGTTCGACAGCCTGCCGGTTCCGTTTCGCGCCATCGCCACGGACCTGCGCACCGGCGAGATGGTCGTGCTCGATCACGGTTCGCTCTCGCAGGCGATTCGGGCGAGCATGGCGCTGCCCGGACTATTCTCGCCAGCCGAGGTCGATGGGCGCACGCTGGTCGACGGCGGCATCGTCAGCAATCTGCCCGTCGAGACGGCGCGTGAGATGGGCGCCGATATCATCATCGCCGTCGACATCGGTTCCCGGCTGCGTCCGCTCGACGCGCTGGCCTCGCCCGCCGACGTGATGCAGCAGATGATCGGCATTCTGATCCGGCAGAACGTGGCCCGCCAGCGCGACAAGCTCAATGCCGGCGACGTGCTGATCCAGCCCGATCTCGGCAATCTGACGTTCGCGGACTTCCAGGACGCGGGGCGCGCGATCGACGCAGGCGTGGCCGCCACGCGAGCCGCGCTGCCCCAGTTGCGGCACCTCGCGGTGTCCCCGGCCGACTACGCCGCGTGGCGCGAAGCGCACGAGGCTCGCCGGTCGCCGGGCCTGCCGGCGCCGCGCATTGCGAAGGTCGAGATTCGCTCGCGGGGCGTGGTCTCGCCGGAGAAGATCAGACGCGCCGTGCACGTAAAGGAGGGCGACGTCTACGATCCCTCGCAAATCAACAAGGACCTGATCGCGCTGTCCAATCAGGGCGATTTCGAGAGCGTTACGCAGCAGCTCGTGGATGAGAACGGGCAGAACACGCTCGTCATCGATGCGCAGGAAAAGCGCTGGGGGCCGAACTTCCTGCTGTTCGGGCTCGGGCTGTCGGCGACGAGCAAGGAGGAAGGCAACTTCCGGATGCACGTCGGCTATCGCCGTCCGTGGCTCACGCAGAACGGGCTCGAAGCGCGCGTCGACAGCACCATCGGCAGCGATCTGCTCAATCTGCACATGGAGTTGCGCCAACCGGTGCTCAACGCGTGGGGCGCGTATGTCGCGCCATATGTCGAGGTGCAGCGGCGCCACGCCAACGTCTACGACGATTCGGGCGACGTGCGAGTCACGCGATATCGGATCACCTCCGAGCGGGCCGGCGTCGATTTCGGCATTCCGCTCTCGCACTACGGCGAGTTCCGCCTCGGCGTCGCCTACACGCATGCGAACGCCACGCCGCAGTTCAACTTGCCGATCACGGACGACAACGACGTGCCGCGCGGTCTGCTGTTCCCGGACATCTACGGCCGCCAGCTCAGCGCCCGCGCACGGCTGCTCATCGATCAGCTGGACGACCCGCAATTTCCGCGCCGCGGCTATTTCCTCGAGATGCGCGCCGAGCAGTCGCTGGTGTCCGCCGACCAGAAGACGACCGAGGTCTACGGCAAGGCGCTCGGTGCGGCGAGCTTCGGCCGGCACACGATCAGCGCGAGCCTCGAGGCCGGCAACACCTTCGGCGGCCCGAACCTCGCCAATCCGCTCGGCTTCACACTGGGCGGCTTCCAGCATCTGTCTGCCTACGCGGCCGATCAACTCTCGGGGGCGTCCATGCTGTACGGGCAGGTGACCTACATGAACCAGATCGCCACCTTCACCGCCTCGCCGATCCGGCGCCTGTTCGTTGGGATGAGTCTCGAAGCGGGCAACGTGTGGGACTTCGGCACGGGCTTCGGCCGCGGCTCGCTCAAGCGCAGCGCGACGCTCTTTACGGCGCTCACCACGGCCTTCGGGCCAATCTATCTGGGCGTCGCGCTCGCGCCTGGCGGGCGCAACAATCTCTACTTCCAGCTGGGTCGGACATATTGACGCGCAATGCCGGACGACGTGCCGGCTCAGACCTGGCCCGCCGGCCAGCTCATCTCGAAGCGTGCTCCGCCAAGGACGAGCGGGTCGGTCGCCACGATGCGGCCATTGTGCGCCTGGAGGACCTGCTGCGTGATGGCGAGGCCCAGCCCGTGGCCGCCCACGCGCCGGTCGAGACGGACGAACGCGTCGAAGATGCGCTTGCGCTCGCTTTCGGGAACGCCCGGACCGTCGTCCTCGACGTACACCTCGACGTTGCCGTGCTGCAAACGCATGCCGACATTGATACGCGAGCGCGAGTGCCGGGCCGCGTTGCGCACGAGGTTGCGCAGCGCGAACGACATCAGGCGCTTGTCCATCGCGACGAGCACCGAGGGCTCGAGCGTTTCGGCCAGCGTGATTTCCCTGTCCGCGTATAGCAGCGTGGCGTCGAGCACCTGCTGCGAGAACCAGTTCGCCACCGACGTTTTCTCGATGTTCGACTGGAGGGAGCTGTATTCCAGGCGTGCATACGTCAGGCTCATGTCGATCAGTTCGTCGAGCTCGGTAACGTCCTGATCGATGCCGGCGAGCGCCTGCTGTTGCGCATCGGCCGACGACGTGGGGTCGCGCAGAATCTCCAGCGCGAAGCGCAGCCGGGCGAGCGGCGTGCGCAGCTCGTGAGAAATGCCGTTGGTCAGGTCGCGCTGGGTGGCGATGAGCTTTTCCATGCGAATCGCCAGCGCGTTCAGCGTGCGGGCAAGCGGGCCGATGATGACGCTGTGCGACTCGCGCGCGCGTGTGTGAAAGCGTCCGCCGCTGAAGTCGATGGCACGCTCGCGCACCATGACGAGGTCGACCCACACGGGGCGCATCCAGCGATAGGCGACGATCGCCGGCAGGATCAGCGTGGCGGCGACGCCCGGCAGCAGGAACCGCGCGGAGAGCAGAAAATCGCGCGACACGGCGCCCGCCGGCGCGGCGAAGAGCATTGCGGCGGGCACGATCCAGATGGACAGACAGAGCAGCAGCATGCCGGTGTAGGTGCGCACGTACAGACGCGACCAGCTCGGGCGCCGGTCGGCGCGCGTGTCCGTCCAGGAGCGCCGAAAGCGCAGCCAGCGCAATCGATAGTGGCGATAGGGCCGAAACTTGGTCGATGGCATGCGTTGTCCCGATCCCGGCGCTCAGTCCCAGCCCGATTTGTTGAGCTGATAGCCCTTTCCGCGCACGGTAAGGATGCGATGGGGCGCCGCCGTGTCGTCGTTGAGCTTGCGCCGCAGCTTGTAGATGCCGGCGTCGATCGAGCGGTCCAGCCCGTCGAACTCGAAGCCGCGCAACTCCTTGAGTAGTTCGTCGCGGGTGACGACCTTGCCGGCCGAGCGCGCCAGCGCCCATAACAAGTCGAATTCGGCCGACGTCAGGTCCGGCGTGCGGCCGTTGGGCAGCGTGACGGTGCGGCTTTCCCGATCGATGGTGAATTTGCCGAGGGTGATGGCGTCGGGCTGCGCGACGGGCGAGTGCCGCTGCACGGTGCGGCGCAACTGCGCCTTGATGTGCGCGAGCAGCACGCGCGGTTGCACGGGTTTGTGTACGTAGTCGTCCGCGCCCAGTTCCAGACCGAGCACTTCGTCGAACTCCTCGTCGCGGGCGGTCACCATGATGACGATGCCGTCGTAATGCTGTCGGGCTTCGCGGCAGATCTGGAAGCCGTCCTTGCCGGGAAGGTTGACGTCGAGAATGACGAGGTCGGGGCGCCGGCTGACGATCGCCTGAACGGCGAGCGCACCGTCGAGTACCGTGTCGACCTGATAGTCGTGCTTACGCAGGTACTCGGCGACCAGCGCGGAGAGCCGGATATCGTCTTCGACAAGCAGGATCCGTGTGGGCATGGTGGTGATTTCGATTGTCCGGAAACGGGAAACGGCCGCGGCGCGTTCGCGAAGCTTGCGATGTCATGGTGGAGCCGGCGTCGAGGCCGGTGCGCGCGCACAGCGGTTTCCCGTGTTTTTGTGGATTCTATTGATCCGGCCCTTGCGCACTTGAAATTTTCTGCACCACCCTCAACTCGGATTCATGCAAGCAACCGACATGAGATCGCTG
>NZ_NJGW02000038.1:9675-18322 GCF_002216225.1 Pandoraea sp. CB10b_02 | reverse complement strand
TGATTAGGCTTACTGATAGGCACAAGACTATCCGTTATTTTAAGAGAGTCCTTGTGTCCTCAGATACGTGGGGCCGCTCCACCCAGTAAAAACCTGCTCACGTCATAATCGAGGGATTAACGATGAGCATGAAGATGGAAGAAGACATCAAACGCTGGACAGCCAAGCGCAAAAGCGCGCTGGTGCTGGACATCATTCAGGGCAAGACGACAGTGGCCGAGGCGAGCCGCCAATACGACCTGTCGCCATCGGAAGTCGAGCAGTGGGTCGATGACGGCAAGCGGGGTATGGAGAACGCCCTGCGAGCCAACCCGCAGGATGTGCGTGAGCAGTACGAGCGCCAGCTTAAAGACCTGCAAGAGGCGTACGGCGAAGCGATGCTGGAGCTGCGCGCCAGAAAAAAATTGCAGTCCCTGCTGGGCGAGGACGAGAAGTGATCGAGACGATCCGCCAGGGACTGCAAGCCGACGGTATCACCGTCTCGATCGCCAAGCTGTGTCGCTGGTTCGGTGTGCCGCGCCGCACGGTGTACTAGGGGTCGTCTCAGAAAACGGAAAATAAAGCACGCTAAGCGTGCGATGAGGCTGGCACCCAGCGGTAGAGCGTCGGAATGGACACGCCGAGGTTCTTGGCCACGTCCTTGGGCGGCACACCGCGGGCCAGCAGCTTCTTGGCCGACTCGATCTTGCTGTCGGTCATTTTGGGCTTGCGACCGCCCTTGCGGCCAAGCTGCTTGGCGACTTCCAGCCCGGCGCGAGTGCGCTCGACGGTCAGCTCTCGCTCCATCTCGGCAAGGCTGGCCATGACGTGAAAGAAGAAACGCCCGGATGGCGTGCCGGTGTCGATGGAGTCGGTAAGGCTTCTGAACTGGACGCCTTGCTTATGCAGTTCGCCCACCAGATCGACCAGTTGCCTGACCGACCGACCCAAACGGTCGAGCTTCCAGACAACCAGGGTGTCGCCCTCACGCAGCATTTCGAGCGCTTTGGCTAAGCCCGGACGGTCGGCCCGCGTACCGCTCACCTTGTCTTCGAAGGCCTTTTCGCATCCAGCCTTGGTCAAGGCTTCGCGTTGCAATTCGAGGTTCTGATCTTGCGTCGAGACGCGCGCATAGCCAATCAACATGACTTATTGGCGGATCATTTCTGAGGCATTCAGTCCAGCAAGAAACATTTGCTCGTCAGCTTGTCTGGCCATTTCCTCAAATTCAGTTGGAGTCAAGACCCCGTCGAACGCGCCTGCATCTCTCAATCTGTTTTTGATGGCTGCGCTCCGCGCCTTCACGGCTTCGAGCACGTCTTCCAGCGTTTTGAACTGACCCGACTCAATGGCACACTGAATTTCAACGCACTCATACATTCGCTCTGCCAGCTCGCTGATCTCGCTTTCTGACAGCATCGTTTTCGAATCCTTCATTTTCATTGTCCTTCGTCGTCAGCATCTTGGCGCACGGCAAGCAGTTGCTTGAGCAATGCCGGTAGCCATTCCTGGGTAGTCTCCCACACGACATCGAGGTTGATGTCGAAGTAGCCGTGGGCCATGCGATTTCGCATGTTGCGCATACTGCGCCAAGGCACTTCGGCGTGCGCCTGGGTGAACTCGGCGTAGCCGTCCATCACCTTCGTAGCGGCCTCACCAACGATGATGAGGCTCATGATGACGGCCTGCTGGGTGCGCTTGTCAGCGATGAAGTCGTCCTTGGCCAGCCCTTCCACGAAACTGCACGCATCGGCCGCAGCCTGCTGGATGTGTTCTAGATAGTCGGGCAGTCGGTGGTTTTCGCTCATACCGGCTGCGCCTCCGCGAGCACCTTGGCCCGGAACTTCGGAGGCAGGTCGCCAGGCGTCAGCAAATCAACGTCCACGCCGAGCAGCGACTTCAGTTCCTCCTCCAAGTCGCCTAAATCCAACAACGTGGCACCAGGCAGCGCATCGACCAGCAGATCAATGTCGCTACCGTCCCGGTCGGTGCCATGCAGCACCGAGCCGAAGACGCGCGGGTTCGCCGTGCGAAAGCGGCCTACCGCTTCACGCACCGCAATTCGCTTCATGTCAAGCACAACGGACGGTCGCATGGGCATCCTTTCTTATCGAAACTCATTGCAATGGTAAGGGATCGAGAATAACATTTCAAGAACTATTTTCGAGAACTGCAATGCCTTGATTTCCCGTGCCGCGCCGGTTGCTTGGTCAGGCTTGTTACAAACCTACGTTTTCAAGAAGAAGGGAACCACATGCCCCGCCGTTCGATCCTGTCCGCCGCCGAGCGGGAAAGCCTGCTGGCGTTGCCGGACACCAAGGATGACTTGATCCGCCACTACACGTTCAGCGACACCGACCTGTCCATCATTCGGCAGCGGCGCGGCCCTGCCAACCGGCTGGGCTTCGCCGTGCAGCTCTGCTACCTGCGCTTTCCCGGCATCATCCTTGGCGTTGATGAGCCGCCATTCACACCTTTGTTGAAGCTGGTCGCCAACCAGCTCAAGGTCAGCGTCGAAAGCTGGGACGAATACGGGCAGCGGGAGCAGACCCGGCGCGAGCACCTGGTCGAGCTGCAAACGGTGTTCGGTTTCCAGCCATTCACCATGAGCCACTACCGGCAGGCCGTCCACACGCTGACCGAGCTGGCCATGCAAACCGACAAGGGCATTGTGCTGGCATGCGCCTTGATCGAGCACCTGCGGCGGCAGTCGATCATCTTGCCTGCCCTCAACGCCGTCGAGCGGGCGAGCGCCGAAGCGATCACCCGCGCCAACCGGCGCATCTACGACGCCCTGGCCGAACCGCTGACGGACGCACATCGTCGTCGCCTTGATGACCTGCTCAAGCGTCGGGACAACGGCAAGACGATCTGGCTGGCCTGGCTACGTCAATCGCCCGTCAAGCCGAATTCGCGCCACATGCTCGAACACATCGAACGTCTGAAAGCGTGGCAGGCACTCGACCTGCCTTCCGGCATCGAGCGCCTGGTTCATCAGAACCGGCTGCTCAAGATCGCCCGCGAGGGCGGCCAGATGACGCCCGCCGACCTGGCCAAGTTCGAGGCGCAGCGGCGCTACGCGACCCTGGTGGCGCTCGCCATCGAGGGCATGGCTACCGTCACCGACGAAATCATCGACCTGCACGACCGCATCCTGGGCAAGCTGTTTAACGCCGCCAAGAACAAGCATCAGCAGCAGTTCCAGGCATCCGGCAAGGCGATCAACGCCAAGGTGCGGCTGTTCGGCCGCATCGGCCAGGCGCTGATCGAGGCCAAGCAAGCGGGCCGCGATCCGTTCGCCGCCATCGAAGCCGTCATGTCCTGGGATGCCTTCGTCGAGAGCGTCACCGAGGCGCAGAAGCTCGCACAGCCCGAGGACTTCGATTTCCTGCACCGCATCGGCGAGAGCTACGCCACGCTGCGCCGCTACGCACCGGAATTTCTCGACGTGCTCAAGCTGCGAGCCGCGCCCGCCGCCAAGGACGTGCTCGACGCCATCGAGGTGCTGCGCGGCATGAACAGCGACAACGCCCGCAAGGTGCCTGCCGACGCGCCGACTGACTTCATCAAGCCGCGCTGGCAGAAACTGGTCATGACCGACACTGGCATCGACCGGCGCTACTATGAACTGTGCGCGCTGTCGGAGATGAAGAACGCGCTGCGCTCCGGCGACATCTGGGTGCAAGGCTCGCGCCAGTTCAAGGACTTCGAGGACTACCTGGTGCCGCCCGCGAAATTCGCTAGCCTCAAACAGGCCAGCGAATTGCCCCTGGCCGTGGCCACCGATTGCGACCAGTACCTGCATGACCGGCTGACGCTGCTGGAAACGCAGCTCGCCACCGTCAACCGCATGGCGCTGGCGAATGAACTGCCGGACGCCATTATCACCGAGTCGGGCCTGAAGATCACGCCGCTCGACGCGGCGGTGCCCGATACCGCGCAGGCCCTGATCGACCAGACGGCGATGATCCTGCCGCACGTCAAGATCACCGAACTGCTGCTTGAGGTGGACGAATGGACAGGCTTCACCCGGCACTTCGCGCACCTGAAATCGGGCGACCTGGCCAAGGACAAGAACCTGCTGCTGACCACGATTCTGGCCGACGCGATCAACCTAGGCCTGACCAAGATGGCGGAGTCCTGCCCCGGCACGACCTACGCCAAGCTGGCCTGGCTGCAAGCCTGGCACATCCGCGATGAAACCTACGGGGCGGCACTGGCCGAGCTGGTCAACGCGCAGTTCCAGCATCCGTTCGCCGGGCACTGGGGCGACGGCACCACGTCATCGTCGGACGGCCAGAACTTCCGTACCGGCAGCAAGGCCGAGAGCACCGGCCACATCAATCCGAAATACGGCAGTAGCCCAGGCCGGACGTTCTACACCCATATCTCCGACCAGTACGCGCCGTTCCACACCAAGGTGGTGAACGTTGGCGTGCGCGACTCGACCTATGTGCTCGACGGCCTGCTGTACCACGAGTCCGACCTGCGCATCGAGGAACACTACACCGACACGGCGGGCTTCACCGATCACGTCTTCGCCCTGATGCACCTGCTGGGCTTCCGCTTCGCGCCGCGCATCCGCGACCTGGGCGACACCAAGCTCTACATCCCGAAGGGCGAAGCTGCCTACGACGCGCTCAAGCCAATGATCGGCGGCACGCTCAACATCAAGCACGTTCGCGCCCATTGGGATGAAATCCTGCGGCTGGCCACCTCCATCAAGCAGGGCACGGTGACGGCCTCATTGATGTTGCGCAAGCTCAGCAGCTACCCGCGTCAGAATGGCTTGGCGGTTGCCCTGCGCGAGCTGGGCCGCATCGAGCGCACGCTGTTCATCCTGGACTGACTGCAAAGCGTCGAGTTGCGCCGCCGCGTGCATGCCGGGCTGAACAAGGGCGAGGCGCGCAACGCGCTGGCCCGAGCCGTATTCTTCAACCGCCTGGGCGAAATCCGCGACCGCAGCTTCGAGCAGCAGCGCTACCGGGCCAGCGGCCTCAACCTGGTGACGGCGGCCATCGTGCTGTGGAACACGGTCTATCTGGAACGGGCAGCACACGGACTGCGCAGCAACGGCCATGCCGTCGATGACGCGCTGTTGCAGTACCTGTCGCCGCTCGGCTGGGAGCACATCAACCTGACCGGCGATTACCTCTGGCGCAGCAGCGCCAAGATCGGCGTGGGCAAGTTCAGGCCGCTACGACCGCTGCAAACGGCTTAGCGTGCTTTATTTTCCGTTTTCTGAGACGACCCCTACCTGCCCCCCCGCCGAATTCCGTCGGGTCAGCGAATGTAGTTCAACCACCGGGGCCGTGACTCTCTAGACGCCAGTGGTACGAAAATATCCGTCAGGTCAACACTGCGAAGTTGCTTGCTGAATTTGCTGGGGCGGTAACCGTGTCGGTTCGGGGCAATGGGGAAGGGGGGGGCCAACGTTGTGAGAAACAGGAGCCGAGCTACGCAATCAACGCAAACGGATCGAGTTGTGCGGAAGCAAGGATTTGACGAAGGAAGTGGATAGTCGTCAGGGGAGTCAAAAAAAGAGCCATCTAGACATATGCCCGGATGGCGGCATTGAGCATCCCCAGGCTCGCAACCAGAACGCCTCGGAGGAAATGCGTAGTGTAATGGGGCATTCGATTCCCGTCCCATACAAGAATCTCCCCAATTTCTCGTGATTATTCAGAGATGGCGGATGAAAAAAGAGCCCGCACGCGGCGGGCTCAATACCCAGCTAGGAGGCGCCAAGACACGCGTAATTTCGCTTCCTAACGGACCAGAGCGTGCAGATTATCCGGGCAGCGGCAGCCAGCAAATAAATCTGGGCCTGATTCGGGTGCTTGCCTAACAACCCGGCTGTGCAGTGAGGTCCGTGCGGTGACGGCCGACATTAAGAAAGCCGGTACTCCCGTACGGGCCAAAAAGGCTTTGCCGGGACCGCACCATGAGGCTTTGTTTAGAACTTGTGGCGGATGCCTGCGGTTACCGCAAACTGGTTATTGGTGCCGGAGACATTCTGGCCATTTAACACAGCCGAATACTTGCCGCCATCCGACGCACTGCCGCTGGCGTGTTGCCACAGGCCAACCAGATATGCATCTGTACGCTTTGATAGCCAATAATCCGAGCCAACAGAAACTTGATGGAACGTGGCTTTGGGTTCGTCCGTACTCTTCGCGGTTGTGTACGTATATGCCGCGCCCAACTGCAGGGCTGATGTCAGCATGTATTTTCCGTTGAGTTCGATATTATCAAACTTCGTGGAAGCGCCATCCACGTAGTCGTACTTGCTATGGGTATAGACAAGGCCTGCGGTTGCTGGGCCAAATGCATACGAACCTCCCAATGCGTAGATTTGAACCCTGCTGAACGGGGTGCCGTCGCCAACGCTATTGAAGTCCCCGGACACTGCGCCACCGCCGATGCCCGGCTTCCCGCCAACAGCCGCCGAGTTGTTCAACGCATTTGGAGAACCGAGGTAAAGGTACCCAGCCCCCAACGTCACCGGACCATTTGCGTACCCCATGCCAACCGACCATGCGCGGTTATTCGCGAAGCCTGTGCCGCCGCTTGTGTTGGCTTGGTTCGAGAAGCCATAGAGAGCGCTCGCGCTGAAGCCACTGTAGTTGGCGGTCGTGTACTTAACAGAGTTGTTGATCCGGAACGTATTATTCAGATTATCGTTATCGAACGGATGTGCACCCGAGAACGTCGCCCACTGACTGCCCGAGGCGAGCGGCCCCACAAAGTCAACCACGGAGTCATACTGACGGCCGATCGTGACCGTACCCGCCGTTGCGCTGCTCAGACCCACATAGGCTTGACGGCCAAACATACGACCACCCTGACCCAGCGTGCCGTTATTCAGCGAGAAACCGTTTTCCAGCACGAAGATGGCCTTCAGTCCACCACCCAGATCTTCGACACCTTTCAGGCCCCAGCGGCTACCCTGCAGGTTGCCGCTGCCGAGCTTGATGTTTTTGCTGCCCTCCTCATTGCTGACGTAGGTGAGGCCAGCATCAACGATGCCGTACAGGGTGACATTACTTTGCGCATGTGCCACGCCGGTAAATGCACAAAGTGATGCTAGAGCGAGAAGCGACTTCTTCATTAGAGAACTCCATGTTGAGAGGCAAATTCAAAGTAGGTTCTGTACCCACCCAATCGGGTGGGTGTCAGAATTCAGGCGAGCGGGCCCCGGGGGCAGATACCTTTGGAGTTTACTGCAAATACGGGTTATTTTGAGTCGCCGCGCCGACCTAAAACAAGGGGCCCCCTCGCCTCAGTTCTGAAACTACGCGTCAAATTTCGAACCATGGAGATTACAAGAAAGATAATCCATTGGATATCGCGCCAAATTTCGCAAAATTCATGGGGAATTGCGAAACTCGCCTTGGAAAAATTAGGGTTGTGTCCAGCGACAATTAGAAATTCCGGTGGCGACAATTAGATTTGCCGGTTGAAGAGAGCTGGGCCGAGTCCGGTCTGGCTCTTGTTTATCGTGCAGCCTCCGCAAGGAGGCCGCATGAAGCAAGACGGAGAAATCAGATTGTTGCTGGAAGAACGACGCAAAGGAACGAGCCAGAAGTTAGCGGCAGCCAGAACCGGCATGAGCGAGCGCACGGCACGCAAATACGAACGCGCCGGCAAGCTGCCGAGCCAGATGAAGGCGCCGAGAACGCACCGTACCCGAACCAACCCTTTCCTGACGGATTGGCCGTGGGTCCAGGCGCAACTGCAGCGAGATCCGGCTTTGCAGGCCAAGACGCTGTTTGTTCTGCTCTGCGAGGCGTATCCCGGGCGGTATCAGGAAAACCAGTTGCGCACCCTGCAGCGCCATGTGCAGGCGTGGCGGGCGCACCCAGCCGTCACGTCTTCAATAAAAGCAGTTTGCAGTGAGGGCTGAGGGCGGTCTTACGGCAGCGCTTCGAAATGCCCTGTCAGCAAGCTCCGCTACTCGGCCCGGCAGGCCGCGCTGAGCCGTGCGTCAACGCGTTGGACTTCGTGGCAATGCCGTCGCTCTCCGACGCCCGACGCACCGACGGACACTCCTGACGCTAAACGCTCTGACGGCGAACTTCTGCCGCTATTGGCAAATAGAGTCGCATCCATTGCTATTTGGATCGTGCCCCAGTTTCGAAAAGGTTAGGCGGCTTCGAGCACTCGCATTTCGATATGAAGGCCGGCAGCCGTCGCCATGTTCACGAGCGCATCAAGGCCAAACAGGTTGATCTTGTGACTGACCTGCCCCCTACAAACAGGGCCAGCCGGAGTCTAGTAAAGTTCGTTTTCGGAGAAGAAGACGAACATGAAGAAGCGATTTACGGAACAGCAAATCATCGGATTTCTGAAGGAAGCCGAGGCCGGTATGGCGGTCAAGGAACTGTGCAGGAAGTACGGGTTCAGTGACGCGTCGTTCTACACCTGGCGCGCGAAGTTCGGCGGCATGGAAGTCTCGGAAGCCCGCCGGCTCAAGGACCTCGAGGTGGAGAATGGCCGGCTGAAGAAACTGCTGGCCTAAGCAATGCTCGATATGGAAGCGTTGAAGGTCGTCGTCAAGGGAAAGCCCTGAGCCCGCAAGCCAAACGCGAAGCGGTGTCGGCGATTCGGGAGAAGGTCAACCTCTCCGAGCGCCGCGCCTGCCGGCTTGTCGGGCTTTCTCGCAGCG
>NZ_NJGW02000038.1:9253-9665 GCF_002216225.1 Pandoraea sp. CB10b_02 | reverse complement strand
GACGCGAAGCCGGACCCCGAGAATGAAGTGCTAGCGGCGCGTCTGGTGGAGTTGGCGCACGAACGTCGTCGATTCGGCTACCGCCGGCTGCACGCCCTAGTGGAACGCGAAGGCACGCACGCCAATCACAAGCGCATCTATCGCCTGTACCGTGAGGCAGGGTTGGCTGTGCGGCGCCGTCGCAAGCGCCACGGCGTCATGATTGAGCGCGAGCAACTGGCATTGCCGGGCGCACCCAACGAGGTGTGGTCAATCGATTTCGTGATGGATGCGCTTTCCAACGGCCGGCGCGTGAAGTGCCTGACCGTCGTCGACGACTTCACGAAAGAGGCTGTCGACATCGTCGTCGACCATGGCATCTCAGGCTTTTATGTCGCTCGGGCATTGGACCGTGCAGCTCGCTTCCGTGGCT
>NZ_NJGW02000038.1:0-9243 GCF_002216225.1 Pandoraea sp. CB10b_02 | reverse complement strand
GATCCCAAGGCGGTGCGAACCGACCAGGGCCCCGAATTTACGAGCCGCGCGCTTGACCAGTGGGCGTATGCGAACGGCGTCACACTGAAGTTGATTCAGGCGGGCAAGCCAACGCAGAATGCGTACATCGAATCGTTCAACGGCAAGTTCCGCGACGAATGCCTCAACGAGCACTGGTTCACGACGCTCGCGCACGCTCGGGCTGTCATCGCGGCATGGCGTCAGGACTACAACGAGCAAAGGCCGCATAGCGCACTGAACTACCTTGCGCCGTCAGAGTTTGCGGCGAAACATCGGGCAACCGCGGATGCTCCTGCCGCTTTCCAGGAGTTGGTTTAAAGGGACTTTGCTAGAAGCCCATTGGCCCTATTGACGGGGGCAGGTCACCCGACCACGATATGCCTAAAATTGAACGCGAAATTTCGCGATATTTTTGGAATCAACCGGAAATGTGGCCGATGTTCCGAAGCGTCGTCGAAAGCTGCTCGGTCATGAACGCACGCTCGAATGACCTCCACATAAACCACGGAACCGCGAAAGCAGGGATTGGACGAGCTAGTACGATAATGAAATAATGCATAGATTGATCATGAAACGCTCTCAGCGACGAAGCGTTTTTAGGGCCCGCATGGATATGCGGGCTTTTTTTGGATTTGAGATGCCCCGGAACCGGACGAGGAAATCTCGATTCTGTTCGCCGGTCAAAGTCTCGTGACCAAAAATCCGCGAGGAACACGATATGAAAAAGCGCTACACGGATGAACAAATCATCGACATCCTGCGCGAGACCCGGGGCTGTCAAACGACGGCCGAACTCTGCCTGAAGTACGGTATTTCAGAAGCCACTTATTACAATTGGCGCACCAAGTTCGGCGAAAAGCGCCAGGAGATCGAGCTTCGCTTGAAAGCGCTGGAGAAGGAGAACAACGAGCTCCGAAAGTTGCTCGCACTGAGCTTACTCGACAACGTAGCGCTGCGCGACAAGCTGGCACGAGAATAGGCTGAGCACGGCAACAGGCACCGGACCCCGAGCCGCGCAAGTACCGTCTTAGCGCGTGGTATCGTTGCTTGCCACGTTTTCAGTGGCATAAGTTCGCACAAGGCCATCAAGACGAGCCAACAGCGCCGTCACGCTCGACGCCATGTCGGGACTCCAACCTTTGGAAGCGCGAACCTGCAACATATTCACCTCACTCACCATAGCATCTTCGCCAAGCGCGCTCAGAGCCCCCCCTACTCGATGCAACAGGCGTCGCAGCGTCGTAACGTCCTTACGCTCAACAGAAATCGTCAAATGTGGGCGGTCCTCGCTCCACGAATTGACAAATGCCCGTTGCATACGCAACAAGATGGGATCGGCGATTGTCGCGTCCGGCAAACCCTTCTCAGCATGCCGAGTTGCGGGGGCGTCGCCGGCATCGGGGACGAGATGTTGAACGAGCGCTCGTGATACCTGTGACAATGTCACCGGTTTCTGCAGAGAGTCGTCGAAATAGCTGGGGAATCCATCAATTTCCGCATCGCCACCCGCGGTGACCACGACCACTTTTACCCCGTCTTTCATCGCCCTCAAGCGCCGGACCACCCCTCGTCCGTCAAGCTTCGGCATATTCAGGTCGACAAAAAGCAGGGCCGCCGGACGACTCCGATGTGCGGCAACGGCACGTTCACCGTCGCCATAGGCCCGCACGTCCGAAACACCCAGCATTCGGAGTTGCTCGCACAGCAGAGTGCGACTGACCTCATCATCATCGGCAACGATAACCGCTCCGCCCTCCACCGCTTCGATCCCCAACGCTTCTGTGGCTTCGGAATAGCGTAATCCGCTGTGGTGCTCATGCAGAAATCTACGTAACGCAAGCCAATCAAGCGATGTCAAATGCATTGACACATCGTCGTGCGTCGGCACCAACGGGCCGTCCGGGGTTAACCTTAGTAAGCAAGCCGTGTTGTTGCTTTGCGACGCGTCTAGCAACCGGGCGTCGCGATCACAAACGTCGAACAACGCGATGGTCAAGTCAACGTGAGCCGCGCCATCCTCACAGACCGTCACGCCAATCGCTTCCATCCAGGTGGCGAGAGCAGCGTTCGCCGCCGCCCCGGTACGTCTAATGGCAACTTTCATTCCAGCCAGTGACGGCCAGGCATCGAGGGCGGCATCCACCTTCGTCGCAGGAATACGCAAACGGAATCGGGCCCCCGTACCGAGATCACTGTCGACATCGACCGTGCCCCCCATCAGCGACGCGAGTTGCCTGCATAGATACAAGCCTAGCCCTGTACCTCCGAACCTCCGCTCAATGCCATCATCGCCTTGGTCGAGTGCCTGAAATAATCGGCGTTGTACGTCTGAAGAGATGCCTATGCCGGTATCCTGGACATCGATAACAAGCGTTCCCCCGTTCGCCTGTGCCGTCTCCCAACGGGAACGAACCGAAATACCTCCTCTTGTTGTGAACTTCACCGCATTGCTCAGGAGATTCTGCAAGATCTGCCCGAGGCGCAGATCGTCGACGCTCAAGGGGTGATCGAGCGCCTCATCTGCCGCGTAGGACAACGTCAACCCCTTCGCAAGAATCGCCGGTGCAAAGTTCTGGATAGCTCGTGTGACGGACTGGCTGACGACGGCCTCCCGCGCACAAATACGCATCGTCCCCGATTCGATCTTCGTCGCGTCAAGAATGTCGTTAACCAATGTCAACAGGCCGTCAAAGGCGCTGCGAATTACCGCAACACGTTGAAGATGTTCCGGTGGGATGTCCTGTGCCGCTAGTAGCTCCAGATTGCCCATCGCACCGTGCAAAGGCGTCCGAATCTCGTGACTTATCGCCGCAACGAAAAGTGATTTCGCTCGGTTTTCAGCCTCCGCTGCCAACTTTGCTGCTTGCAGCAGTGCCTCCTTTTCCTTTCTGTCCGACAAATCGAGCATGCCAATCAGCACCACATCGTTTCCGTCGAACCTGGATGCTCCGATCGAGACCCCCAGCGCCACCTCCTCGCTTCCGTCTTGCGCCCACGAACACTCCATCAATGCCTTGGCTTCAACCTCGCCGCAATATCCACTTTGGGTCAACACATCGTCGCAAAACTGCTTGATGCGCGTGAACGATGCGGTACCGAGCAACTCGCACGCGAGCGTGTTGACGTACAGCACACGACGGGACCCCATGGAAAAAACGACGACGCCGACAGGCAAGGTCTGCAGTACGCTACGTCGAAATGCTTCGAGCTCGGAAGCCCGTGCGACTTCACTCTCCATCGGCGTGGCAACCCATCGGCGATAGAAGAAGTACAAGAGCCATAACAAGGACAATGCAAGGAGCGTTAAAGCTGCAGAGGCCCAGTACAAGGGGGATATACCTGCCAAAAAGGCGCTCAACGGGATCGCATATACTGCGATCCATTCCGGCCCTTTCACACGCTGAGAGATGACAAGGGTGCCAGCTCGCCAGAACGTCAGGATTTTCGAGTCATGATTGACGATTCGCTGCCTTTCAGCACTCACCACGCCGAACACTCGCCGCTCTTCGTCTGTCTCGACACCGTAGTGCAACGGATATCCGTTTTCGGACAGCACATGGAAGCCAGGCAAATTTTCAAGGTTGCGAAAATACTGGACAAACTGCACGCTCGGCACATTGACGGCGAGCATGGCAACGCGTTCTCCGTCCTTGATGATGGGGATGACAATCGTCGCCGTGGCCCCCGCGTCGTTGCCGGGTGCAGCGATCCAAAGCGGTCGTTTCCCCGCCTTGGCCACGGCGTAGGCCGCCTCCACGCCGTCGATGAGCCGCGCGACTACGTCGCGCGGTTTGCATAACCGCATTGCTCGTAACGCTGCGTCGGAATAGGATGGACTGGCTGCGGCAAATGCGCCATCGGGCGCGTACAATACGGCCGTCAACCGGATCCCCGCAAGCCGTTGTGCGTCTATCGACGGCGCAGCGGAAACGGCTCGCACCAATCTTAGATAGAGGGATAATCGGTCTGAATCTGCGGTTCCGACCAGATTACTTGCGATGGTGAATGGCACCGCAGTCAGATCGTCAGCGCTTTGCACAACACCTTGTTGGAGCAACAATGCCCGACGATACCTCTCGGACGGTACAGACTCTCCCTCGTGGAACGTCCAAAGACCTTCGTAGAGGTCGACCAATTGCATCAGACGCGATGACACTTGGTCCGCCACCAATTCCAGGCGCTCGCGTCTTTCGACAAATTCAGCGATTCTGTCTTCTTCCGCGTCCCGAACGCCGCGAAGTGCGATAAGTACGCTTGCCGCCAGAATGACGAATGAAAGAATGCCGAGACATGTGAGTAGAACCGATTTGTTGTAACGCAGGACTTTGCGCAGCGGTGACTTTGGCATCTGAGGTTCCATCTCGTTGGTGGCTGCAACCGCCCCCAACGCTTCACCGGTACAAATCTCTCACGATATTCGCCAGCTCAACGTCATTCTTGGCCCCAAGCTTTTGCATGGCAGCATTCTTTTGATTGCTGATGGTCTTGGGACTTCGATTCAAACGCTGAGCGACCTCAGTGATCGATAGACCACTGCAGATCATGCGCACGACGGCCGCCTCTTTCACCGATAGCGACGCGAGTCCACTCCCCTTCCTTCCACCCGAATACACCGTGGCCAGCAACTGGCTCGCCAACGATTCGGGAAGAAATCCGGCTTGTCGATTAGCGCTTCTCACCGCATGACATAGGTCTACAAAGTCCTGTCTGCTTTTCCCGATATAACCAGCAGCCCCGGCACTCATGGCTTCCGCAAGAATATGCGGCGCCGTGTGCATGCTCAAAAAAACCACTTTCGTTTGAGGCGCAATGCGAAGGATGCGCCTTAGCAGGGATATTCCGTCTGCATGAGGATCGCCGGCAAACTCGTAGTCGCACAATAAGACGTCGATCGTCTCCGATGCCAGCTTTTCCAGCAGATCGGAGATAGTGCTCACGCTAAAGCACAAGTCAATGTCAGCGCATTGACCCAATGCACTTTCCACCCCGACCAGAATTACCTCGTGATCGTCCGCGACACCTACACGGATTTTCTCCATTCATTCCTCACATCAAAGTTGCTCCGACGTCCGGCTCACCGGCATCCACCGATCGAGCCATCACCAATGCGCGCCATTGATGGAAAATAGAATTCGCCCGACGCGACCGCCCGAATCGCCTCCGGCATTGCGACGAAGTCGGCGGCGGTAATTCCCACGAAGCCGAACACCCCGCTCTGAATGAACTTTCTCAGCGTACGTTCCGCCGGCGGCATGCCCAGAAACAATATTCGCATAACACTTTTACTACCCGCACGGTGAAATTTCGCACGCATCTTATTCAAGACGCGGAGGGAAACAGGTTCACAAAGCAACACATCGACGTCATCGCTATGCTTTATCACCGTTTCCGGGAAAGCGAGGTCGCGAAAGTGCATTACATTGACATCGGCGGACGATGCAAGAACTCCACGCACCGCCGCCATTACTACATGATTATTTGCTATCACTCCAACGTTTATCATAATTTTTCTTGCTCATTCTGGCGGCCTGCGTGAGATAACAGCGCCTCCTTTCGATAACCGCCCGACGGCGCTCAACGCCTTGTCAGGCACGACGCCCAAATAGGGAAGCACCCCCTTTACGATGCGGGCAAAGATAGGCCCGGCTACCGGTCCGCCATAGAACGTCCCCCTTGTGGGAGTGTCGATCATCACAGCGACAACGATGCGAGGATTTGACATGGGCGCGATGCCAGCCATGATACCGAGGTATTGTCCGCTGCGGTATCCATTGCCATCGTTCTTCCTAGCAGTGCCCGTCTTGGCGCCGACCCGATAGCTCGGCACGCTCGCCATCGTTGCAGTCCCACCGGGTTCAACCGTCTTTTCCAGCATCCAACGAACCGACCTGGCGGTCGCGGAGGAAATGACGCGAGTCCCTGGAAGATGCCCGCCCTCTGAATGGTAGAGCGAGAGCGGCATGATGACCCCATCATTGGCGAGCACCTGATATGCCCTTGCCAGTTGGGCGATCGAAACGGAGAGTCCATACCCATACGCCATCGTTCCCTTTTCTATCGGACGCCACCGCGTTGGCGGGTGCAGTACTCCGGCAGTGACCCCCGGAAATCCGGAGAGGGGCAGGCCACCAAGTCCGAATGCTCTAAAATTCCGCCACATCTCTGTCGCAGACAACAGCTCCGATATCTTGACCATTCCAACATTGCTCGATTTGGAAATGACCTCTGTGGTGTCGATACATCCGTGATTCGATGTGTCGTGCACGACTTTGCCGTGGAATCTTAGTGTTCCCGGTGCGGTATCGAACCTCGTCCTTTCACTGATCACCCCCTTTTCAAGGGCGAGCGCCACGACAATCGGCTTAATGGTCGAGCCAGGCTCGAAAGCATCGGTCAGTGCCCGATTTCTGGTTGGCGTCATTTGCTTATCTGCACCATCGTTCGGGTCGAATGTCGGCATGTTGACCAGAGCCAATATCTCACCTGACACGACGTCCACCACGATCGCACAGCCCGCCTTGGCTCCCGAGCGCTCGATGCCCTGTTTGAGCGCATCAAAAGCCATGCGCTGGATATTCCGATCGATGGAAAGCACGACGTTCGCGGACGGCTCGGGAATTCCGGCGTACTCGGGGTCCTCGACAACCCTCCCGAGCCGGTCAACAACAACGACCCGGCGCTCAACAGATCCCTTCAGCCATTTGTTGGCAGCGAGTTCTATACCTTCCACGCCCTGCCCCGCACGGCCGGCAAGTCCGATAATTTGCGCGGCTAACTCCCCTTCCGGGAAGTACCGCTTCTCGCCACGCACACCGTAGAGGCCCGGGATCTCCTTTGCCAGTAGAAGCTCAGCCGTGTCGACGTCGACCAAGCGCTTCAGATAGATGAACCGACTGCTCGCAAGCCTGTAACGCTTGAGCCGTTCCACCGAAACGTCCAACGCTGACGATACGATTTCGAGCTGCGCAATAGAGGCTCCGGCAAAGCGATTCGGGTCGACCCAAAGATCGTAAATCGGCTCGCCAATCGCGAGTATGTTTCCATTGCGGTCGACGATCTTTGCCCTGGGCACACGCAGAGACTCGCGCCGCTGATAACGCGCCCGCCCCTGTGCAATATAAAAATCCGAATTGGCTACCTGAATCCAGAATGCCCTGCCAACCAACGCCGAGAATGCCAGCGACATGACTACCAACATGGCATGTGAGCGCCATCGATGTGTATCAGTCCGGGCGCGATACGGCACTCCAAACGAAACAAACTTGCGGCCCATTCGCGCACCCTTTCACCTGCATAGTCAATGCGGTACAAAACAACATGAATTCAAAAGAACATCATTCGACAGGACCGCTCGCAACGCTCAGACGGTCCGGCATGCTTGGCCGAGTTGACGAGTTGATCGCTCGTGCCGCCTTCCAACGGACGCTTACGGCATTCACGAGGAGGGCAAGCACAATGCCGAAAGCGACACAGAACGATGCGAGCAGAACGATGGCGCCGAACAGCGGGATCGGGCCAGAACGCGATATTGGAACCGACGGTCCCGCAGTGAAATAGAGGCGGTCCAGACGTTGCGCGCGCAAATGGTCCACGACAGCAGCCATCAGTTCGTTACGAACCACTTGAGCGTTTTCGGATTCGCCGGATTTGGCGAAATAGTCGTGAACGAATGTACTGAAGAACTCAAACATCTGCGCGCCCGAACGAAATTCGGGCAGAACTTCATACAACTTGCGATAGAAACCCAGCCGAATGCCATTGCGCTCCCGTTCTACTGTTAGCCCTCGCAATTCTCCACGCAGGCTAGACATCGAAGACTCAATGCCGATGACCTGCACTCTCGGAGGTAGATACCGGCCAGCTTCTCCTACGTTGGATATCAACCGTTGCTCACTCAATTCCCGCGCGGGAGGAGTGCGGGCCGCAATCCCGCTCATCTCTTTGAGCGATAGTTCCATGTCCCGCAGCCGCGTGGACTTGTCGATGATCTGCGTATCGAGTTGCCGGCTCCGCGCCATCGACGCCAAGTAGCCGTCGCGCAACGTATTGCGCATGGATTGCATCAACTGGGTGTCTATGATGTACCCCGCCAGCAGTCTAAGCCGACCAACCGCGCTCTCGGCCGAGTCACGGCTCTGCGAATGTAATTCCAGGCCCACAACCACAGAACCATCGCCCCCCTTTTGCGAGCTATTTAACAACGGTATCACGTTTCGGCGAATAAAGTTCTCCGATATCTCGTTCAACAGGCGCTCCTTTTCAGAGTCGAGCCCAGGCTGAGATTTGAGATACAGCGCGAGTTGCTTCTTGTCATAGAAAGCATATCGCTGAGTGTTGTATACCAGTAGGTCTCGACGCAGATCCAGAAATGCTTCAGTCCTGTATTGGTAAACGTACCTATCCAGGAAGACGACCCCAATCGTGAACACCACCGCAGATGCCGCTATAACTAACCAAAAGCGCGCCCGCATTGCGGCAATCACCTCGGCCAATCCAATTCCTCCGACGTCCGTCGGCGAGGTTCGGCACATCTCAGAACAATCTGAGCATGACATATACTTCCCCCGCAGGTCATTGAGGAGCTTGAGGGGGAGCAATGTCCCCCATGCCTCCTGCATGCACAGCAACTTGGCTGCCTATTTCTGGGGAGTCATTTCACATGAATATCCCTCTCGCCCGTTTCGCGTTGCTGGGACAATTCCGTGATATCGGTTCAAGACGCGACGGTTTGTGCGAGGATTCAGTCGACGGGGGCGCCATGTCTACTATGTGGACGCATCCGGAACTGCGGAACCAACAGGGCCACCGGCATTTCTCCTGTTTCGCGCAACGACCGTCCAGCCGATGAATCAGCAACTATCAAGCATCTTCAGTTTGGACCGAACCATCGGCACTTGGACACAGGCGATCGTCCTCCTAACCGTTGTCGCGATCCCGGTACTCGCGGGCATTTTTGTTGCAAGTGAGATGAATCAGGCCAGAGACGAACGAAGTCTTGCCGAGTTCGCCGCACGGGCAGTACGACAGGCGGACATGGTGCATGGCCAGGTTCTGAACGCCATGCGAGACGTGGAAGCGATTCCTGGTGATCCGTGTTCAAGCACTTTCCTGGAAGCAATCCGTCGCATTGGAGCGGCCCCACGTATCTGAGGACACAAGGACTCTCTTAAAATAACGGATAGTCTTGTGCCTATCAGTAAGCCTAATCATTACGTGGAACCC
>NZ_NJGW02000037.1:0-21249 GCF_002216225.1 Pandoraea sp. CB10b_02 | reverse complement strand
GGCGCCAACGACGTGGTCAACCCCGCGGCGAAGAACGACCCGCAGTCGCCGATTGCCGGCATGCCGATTCTCGAGGCTTACAAGGCCAAGACGATCATCGTCAACAAGCGCTCGATGGCGGCCGGCTACGCCGGTCTGGACAACGAACTCTTCTATCTCGACAAGACGATGATGGTCTTCGGCGACGCGAAGAAGGTCGTCGAGGAGATGGTCAAGGCCGCGGCCTGACCGGTGTGTCACGCGGTGCGCCGCCGGGAGCGGCGCACCAGGGCCAGCCGAGCGGTTCCGGCGGCTCGTTCGCTCACTTCTGCAGGGCACTAAGCACATGAACGTATCGCTGAGACAACTCAAGGTCTTCATGGTCGTGGCGCGCAGCAAGAACTTCAGCCGCGCGGGCGCCGAAATCGGCCTGACACAACCGGCCATCAGCCGCTGCATCAACGAACTGGAAGGCCAGCTGGGGCTGCGTCTGGTCGATCGCACCACGCGCGAAGTCGCGCTCACGGATGCCGGCGTCACGCTCGCGGGCAACCTCGATCGCGTGCTCGACGAGCTCGAGATCGCGCTGCTCCAGACGCATGGGGCCGAAGCGCGCACGACCGGGCGCGTGCGCATCGGCGCGGCGCCGACCATCTCGGCCACGCTCATGCCGCGCGTGCTGCTCGCCTCGCATGCCACTTATCCGGACATTGCGCTCGCGCTCGTGGACCAGATGCAGCGGGCGGTGCTCGACAGCGTTCGCGCGGGCGACGTGGACTTCGGCATCGTGGTCGCCCCGCAGGGGGCCGACGACCTCACGACCGAGACACTCATGAGCGAGCCCTTCTGCCTCGTGTGTCGCAGCGACCACCCGCTGGCCTCGCAGGGCGCGGTGCATTGGTCCGAGCTGTCCGGCGAGAACCTCGTGCTGCTCAACCAGAGTTCGGGCAGCCGCCCGTTGATCGATCGTGCGCTTACCACGCAGCGAGTGCAGGGCAACATCACCCAGGAGCTGGGCCACGTGAGCACGATCTTCCGCATGGTGCAGGAAGGACTGGGCGTGAGCGTGCTCCCGCCGCTTGCCTTGCCGCTGCCGGAAAATTCCACGCTCGCCGTGCGGCCGCTGCTGCCCGCGTTCGAGCGCACCATCGTGCTCGTGCGCCGCAAGAACCGTTCGCTCTCGCCCGTTGCGCATACTGTCTGGGAGCTGATTCACCGCGTGGTGCGCGAGCGCAACAAGGGCTTCGCGCTGGACGCCGAACGCCTGATGGCTGCCACAACGGTTTCCGTTAGCTGAATCCGCATTCGAATCAAGGGCTTGGCAGCATCCTCAAAGGCTTATCCACAGACTTGAACACAAAATCTGTGGATAAGTCGGCGAGCGTTGCGCGGCGACTGCCCGCGGCGGCGCGCGACTGACGCCTTTCGCCAAAAACGCCATATCGATCAATCGCTTGGCGAAATTGCTCAATTCGTTGTCCACAGCGTTGTGAACAAAAACGGTGGATAACTTTGGCGCGCCTGATGCCGGCACGACGCCGTCGGGATCGCTCCCTTTCGACTCTCTTCCGACTCTCCTCCGACTCTCCTCCGACTCTCTTCCGATTCTCTGGCCACTCTCGCCCCGGGGGGCTGCGGTGGCCAGGCGGTGCCGCGCCGGTTACCCCTGGCTGGCGGCCGGCTTTTTTCAATGCCGCGTTGACGCGCGCCGGGCCCGCATTGCGCCGGTCGTTGCCTGCAACGACACGCCGGCTGCGCTAGAATCTGTCTATTCGCGGATGGCGCCCCGCGCCGGCAATCCGTCGATGGTCTCCCCCCAACGACGACGCGCACGCCTGCGCTGCGTCATCGTCCTCATCTGTTTCGAAATCCATGACTTCTCAACCTGTGAAGCCTCGCAGCGGCTTTTGGCCCGCGCGCGCGGCGACCATGGCCTTGCTGTTCTGCAGCGGCTTTCTGTATGCCACCTGGGGCGTGCACGTGCCGACGGTCAAGGCAATGTTCGATCTGAACGATGCCAATCTTTCGGTGGCCATGTTCGCCATCGCGGGCGGCGCCATCGTCACGATGTCGCGCATGGCGCGCTGGGTGGGCCGCGCCGGCAGCCAGCGTGCGAGCCTGCAATCGGGCATCGCGCTGGCAATCACGAGCGCGTTCATTCTCTCGATGCCGAACTACTGGGCGCTGGTGGGCTGGCTGGCGCTGTACGGCGCCGCAAACGCCACCTACGACGTGGCCGTCAATGCACAGGCCGCCACGCTCGAGGCGCGCTATCGCCGGCCGATCATGGCCTCGCTGCACGGTTGCTTCAGCCTTGGCGGCATGGCCGGGGCGCTGGTGGGCGGCGCGTGGCTCGCGCATCACGGTTCGCCGCAGTGGCACGTCGGTCTGGCCGCGCTTGGCTGCGCGATGGTCATCGTCATCGGGGCGCGTTTCATGCAGCCGGACATGCTGCCGGGCGAAGCGCCGGTGACGGCGGGCGCCGGCGCCGATGAGCCGGCGGTCAGTGCGCCGCAAACCCCGGCGAGCAAAGCGTCTGCGCGGGCATTGGACGAAGCCGGGCGGCGCAGGCTGCATCGCCGCCTGACGGGCTTCGGCGTTCTCGCATTCCTCGGGCTCGTGGTCGAAGGGGCGATGTACGACTGGACGGCTGTGTACATGCGCGAGGTGGTGGCCGCGCAAGGCGCGTGGATCGGCGCGGGCTACGCCGCGTTCTCGCTCGGCATGGCCGGCGGACGCTTCGGCGGCGATCCCGTGCGTGCGCGCATGGGCGGCGCGCGTCTGTTGCGCCTGAGCAGCCTGCTGTGTGTGGGCGGGGTGCTGCTCGCGCTGCTGTGGCGCGCCCCGGCGGCCGCCGTCGCGGGCTTCGCGCTCGCCGGGCTTGGCCTGTCGAACGTCATGCCGGTGATGTTTGCCGCATCGGGCGAAGTGGCGCGCGGCGCGGGCATGGCCAGCGCCGAAGCCATCGCGGTCATGGCGCGCCTGGCGTATCTCGGATTGCTCGTCGGCCCTGTGGTGATCGGCGCCATCGCGCATGGCATCAGTCTGCCCGTGGCGCTCGGTGCAGGACTGCTGTGCATCGTGCCCATCGCGCTGCTCGCGCCGAGGATGCTCGCAGGCGCGGACGGGCGCACGCCGCAGCGCTGAGTGCCGCGACGCGGCAAGGCGAAGGCGCGGGCAATCGCCCGAGCGGGCGGGCGACGGGAAGAGGATGCCTGCTCGGGGCGTCCGGGCGCCTCACGTGAGCGTGACCGACGCCTCACCAATGCCGTCGATGGTGCCGCGCAGCACACCCCTTGCCGTGGCCGGAATCATGCCGACGTAGGAACCGCACGTGACGATGGCGCCCGCGCGCATCGTGATGCCGCGCTTGCCGTTGTGATTGACGAGCCATGTGAGCAGCGCGCGCGGATCACCCGCCGGGTTGCCGGTGCGCGCCGGCGTGATGTCGTGGCCGTCGAGCGAGAACGCGACCTTCGGCGTGAGGTAATCGAGCGACGCATCGTAGTCGCGACCACTGCCGAGCACCAGCGCGCCGTTGTTCTGCAGATCGGCCAGGGCGAAGCGCTTGTCGAGATCGGTCGACGCGAACCGGCTGTCGGTAATCTCGATGGTGACGAGGGTCTCGCCAACGAACATGAATGCTTCGCGCTCGTCGTAGCGGCCCGGCTTGATGTCGCGCGACAGGCGAAAGGCGATTTCCAGTTCGAGGCCCGGGCGGAAAAACGCGCGCAGGGCGAGCGCACCGCCGGCGTTGCTCACCGCCGAGGCCGGGATCGGCGCGCAGTTCGGCAGATCGGTCGGGTGCTTCGCGCCCACTTTCCACGCCGCGATTGTCTCGCCGAGCAGATCGAGCGTGCGCAGTTGCACGGCGTAGGCGGCATCGGCGTCCACGGGAAGCAGTGCCTGTGCGGGGGCGTCGATCGGCGTGTCGCCGCGGCGCGTATCGGCCAGCAACTGCGCCAGCGATTCGATGGCGGCTTGGGTCTCGGACATAAGGGGTGTCTCCGGAAAACGGGGAAGGAACATCGGCGTGGCGGCGGCCTCGGGCGGCCGCGATGCAGCCACATCGTATACAAAATCCGATCTTCGTTGCGCACTGCAGCGAACGTGCCGTCTACTCAGTGAAAACCACACCGAACGTAGTCAAAAGGACATTGATCTGCGAGAATCGGAATACGTAATATTTCGTAATATTTCGTGCGGCATGGCGACGGTCGGGCGCGACGCGGATCGATGGATGCCCATGAAAGTGCGGTGCCTGCAGTCGATGTTTCCCTTCTTCGAGCGAACACCCTTGCCGAGCCTATGCACTCCGTGACCCTGAACGCCGTAAGAGAACACGCCATGCATCCGCCGCCGGATGGCGGCGCGGCGCAACCCATCAGCCGTCAGGCGCTGCATCACGCGGTCATGGACCGCCTGCGCAGGATGATCGCCGAAGGTATCCTGCCGCCGGGCGAGCATCTGAACGAACGGGCGCTGTGCGAACAACTCGGCGTTTCTCGCACGCCGCTTCGCGAAGCGCTCAAGATGCTCGCGGTGGAGCAGTTGATCGAACTGCTGCCGAACCGCGGCGCGCGCGTTGTCACGCTGTCGGCGCGCGATATCGCCGATGCGTTCGAGCTGCTCAGCGGTCTCGAGGCGCTCGCCGGCGAACTCGCGTGCGAGCGCATCACGCAGGCGGAAATCGACGAGATCCAGGCGCTGCATTCGGCCATGGACGCCTGCCATGCCAATGGGGACCTGTCCGGCTATTTCGACTGCAATCAACGCATTCACGATCGCATCAACGCCGCGGCGCGCAACCCCGCGCTCACGCAGATGTACCAGTCCGTCAATCGGCGACTTCAGGCGCTGCGCTTTCGCTCCAACTTGCACGCAGGCAAATGGGAGCAGGCAATCGAAGAGCACGTTGCCATGCTGCGTGCGCTGCGTCAGCGTGACGGCGGTGCGCTCTCGCGTCTGCTGCGCGGGCACCTGATGGCCAAGTGCGCCACGGTGCTGGCCAACGTGCGCGCGGCTGCATGACGGTACATGACCGTACATGGCGAAGCTTCAGCGCCGGCCGCCCTGCACGGTGCCGCGCACGCTCCTGCCATCGGCCGGCCATCTTCCGGCCATCTTCCGGCCATCTTCCGGCCTCGTGCCTCACGCCGCACGATGCATGCTCACCAGCCCCTCGTTGAGCATGGCCGCCACATAGGCGTCGGTCTTGCTGCGCAGGTGCGCTTCCATCAACGTGCGCAGGCGTTTGCCATCGCGCCGGCGCAGTAGCGCAAGCATTTCGGCATGTTCGTCGACCGCTTGCCGCCAGCGCTCCGGCGTGGGCGTCAGTCGTTCGCGAACGTAGCGCAGGCGGGCATTGAGATTGTGGAAATATTCCGCGAGCGGGCCGTTGTCGGCCATGCGCAGAATGCACAGGTGAATCTGTTGGTTCAGCGCGAAATACGCGGCGTGATCGGTGCGCGAGTACGCGGCTTCCATTTCCGCCTGCAGCTTCGCCAACTCGTCCAGATCGGCGTCTGACGCCTTTTCGCAGGCCTGCTCGCCCGACAGCCCCTCGAGCACGGCCATCACGGCCAGCAGGTTCACCACCTCGTCCACACTCACGCGCGCCACGCGCGCGCGTCGCGTCTGCGAGATCTCCACCAGCCCTTCGTTGGCCAGCCGTTTGAGCGCCTCGCGCAACGGCGTGCGCGAGACCGACAACTCGTCGCACAGCGCGCGCTCGGACAGCGGCGCACCAGGCCGCAGATCGCCGCGCACGATGCGCGCCTTGAGAGCTTCGTAGGCGGAGGCGTTCAGCGAGGCCGGCGTGGTCATGAGGAAAGAATGTTCGCAATTGGGATGCCAATTTTGGAGATGATTGTCGAAAACGTCAATCGATAGCGGCGGCGGATTCAACGTTAACCCTGATTTTTACGAATTTATACGAATTCTGCTTGCGCCCGAGGGGCTCGGAAAACTATCGTTTACGAAAAATTGGTATACCAAAAAATCGAGTCCAGCCCACATCGGGTGCGCTGGCGTTTGAAGGAGGCAATGTGACATCGACCGTTCTGACCGAGCGAGACGGCGCGATTGCGCTGGTCACGCTCAACCGTCCCGAGAAGCTCAACGCGCTCACCAAGCCGATGTGGCAGGCGCTGGGCGACACGATCCTGGCGTTGTCCGAGACGCCCGAGGTGCGCTGCATCGTGCTGCGCGGCGCCGGTGAAAAGTCGTTTGCCCCGGGCAACGACATCGCCGAGTTCGAGACCGATCGTGCCAATGTCGCGCAGGCGCGCGCCTACGGCGCGCTCATGCATCGCACGCTCGACGCGCTCGCGAACTGTCCGGTACCGCTCGTCGCGATGATTCACGGCATCTGCGTGGGCGGCGGCATGGAGATCGCCTCAGCGTGCGACGTGCGCGTGTGCGGCGAGTCGAGCCGCTTCGGCGCGCCCATCAACAAGCTCGGCCTCGTGATGGCGCATGCCGAACTGTCCGGGCTGGTGCGCCTGCTGGGGCCGTCGCGAGCGCTGGAGATCCTGCTCGAAGGACGGATCTTCGACGCGCAGGAGGCGCTGCGCATCGGACTCGTCACGCGCGTGGTGGCCGACGCCGACGTGACGCGCGAGGCGATGCAAAGCGCTCAGCGCATCGCCGCCGGCGCGCCGCTCGTCGCGCGCTGGCACAAGCGCTTCGTGCGCGAGCTGGCAAGCGGCCGGCCGCTCACCGCCGAGCAGATCGACGAAGGCTTCGCGTGCTTCGGCACGGCCGACTTTCAGACCGGCTATCGCGCCTTCCTCGCGAAGACGACGCCGGTATTCGAGGGGCGCTGACATGAGCACGAGCCACGGCAAGGCTACGCGCGCGAGCGGCCCGCTCCAGGGCGTGAAGGTGATCGAGCTCTCGCACATCATGTCGGGACCGGTGTGCGGCATGATGCTCGCGGACATGGGCGCGGACGTCATCAAGGTCGAGAAGATGGAAGGCGACGACGCGCGTCGCTTTGCGCCGATCCTCGCGCACGGCGAGTCGGCGTCGTTCATGATGCTCAATCGCAACAAGCGCGGCATTGCGCTGAACCTGAAGACCGATGGCGGCAAGGCGGTGCTGCGCAAGATGCTCGCGAGTGCGGACGTCGTCACCGAAAACTATCGCAAGGGCACGATGGAGAAGCTCGGGCTCGGCTACGAGACGCTGCGCGAGACCAACCCCGGGCTGATCTATTGCGCGATCTCCGGCTACGGCCGCACCGGGCCCTATGCCGACAAGGGCGGTTTCGATCTGATCGCGCAGGGCCTCTCGGGCCTGATGAGCGTGACCGGCGAGCCGGGCCAGGCCCCGATCAAGGCCGGCTCGCCGATCGCCGACATCAACGCGGGCATTCTGGCCGCGCTCGGCATTTCGGCCGCGTATGCGCATCGTCTGCGCACGGGGCAGGGGCAGATCGTCGACACGTCGCTGCTCGAGGCCGGCTTCCAGCAGATGTACTGGGCGGCGGCCAATTTCTTCGCCAGCGGGGAGAATCCGCCGAAGCTCGGTTCCGCGAATCCCACCAGCACGCCCTATCAGGCGTTTCGCACGAAGGACGGCTGGATCAACATCGGCGCGGCCAATCAGGCGAACTACGAACGGCTGCTGCAGGTGCTCGATGCCCCGGAGATTGCCGGCGACGAGCGCTTCGCCACCAATGCCGGACGCACCGCGCACCGCGCCGAGCTCGTCGAGCGGCTCACGGCCTACCTCGTGCGCGACACCACGCAGAACTGGGTCGAGCGCCTCGACGCCGTGGGCTTGCCGGTCGGCCCGGTGCTGTCGATCTCCGAGGCGGTTTCGCACCCGCAGATCGTCGCGCGCGAGATGGTCGTGCAAACCAATCATCCGCTCGATGGGCCCACGCGCAGCATCGGCCTGCCGATCCGTTTCTCCGAGACGCCGAAATGCATCGGCGGCCCCGCGCCCCGCTTGGGCGAGCACACCAGCGAGGTGCTGCGGGAGTACGGTTTCGATGCGCGCCACATTCGCGAACTGATCGATCAAGGAGCGGTACACGTGCTGGAGGAGGCGCCGGCGAACGATTGATGTACGGGCGGCGGCGATAACGCGGTTTCACCGCGAGTTGCCGCCCAACGATAAAACTCGCGCGAACTTCCTTGGCGGTGGCCGGTCGCTGTTTGAGCGGGCGCGGCCGGCCATCGGCGACGCCGCCCCGGTCATCACGTCGCAAGGAGGGAAAGCATGACCATTCGCAGATGCCGCGGCAGATGTCTCACTTCAGCGCCGGCCCCATGGCCGCGTGCGGACGACGCGCGTACCATAGGGCTTCACGCGATCGCGTGTCGTGCCGGCGGGCGCGACGCGTCGTTCCTCTCCGTTTCGCGAGGTGAGCATGCCGGCACGAATTGAAGATTACGCAATGATCGGCGACTGCCGCAGCGCCGCGCTGGTCGCGCGCGACGGCTCCATCGACTGGCTCTGCTGGCCGTATTTCGACTCCCCCGCCTGCTTCGCCGCCTTGCTCGGCGGCCCGGAGCACGGCCGCTGGAAAATCGCGCCCGACGATCCGAACGCCACCGTCAGCCGGCGCTACCACGACGACACCCTCATTCTGGAGACGCGTTTCGAAACCGTGGAAGGCTGTGTCGCGGTGATCGACTTCATGCCGCTGCGCGACGGTGCGGCCGAGCTGGTGCGGCTCGTCAAGGGCATCCACGGCAAGGTCACGATGTCGATGGAGCTGATTCTGCGCTTCGACTACGGGGCGTCGGTGCCGTGGGCGCGCGCCCTTGCCGAGGACGACGCCACCGGCCCCGGCATGCGCCTCATCGCCGGCCCGGACAAGGTCGTGGTGCGCACGCCCGTGCCCATCCAGGACGTGCCGGGCAGCCTGCGCGCGCGCTTCGAGGTGGGCGCCGGCGACACCGTGCCGTTCGTGCTCTCGCGCGTGCCGTCGCATCATGCGGACCCGCGCGAGATCGACCCTCACGCCGCGCTGACCGACACCGAGCGCTACTGGCGCACCTGGGCGAGCCGCTGCCAGCTCAACGGCCGCTGGGCCGAGGCCATCCGGCGCTCGCTCATCGTGCTCAAGGCGCTCACGTTCGTGCCGACGGGCGGCGTGGTCGCAGCACCCACCACCTCGCTGCCGGAACAGCTCGGCGGCGAGCGCAACTGGGATTATCGATATTGCTGGCTGCGCGATGCCACGCTCACCTTGCAGGCGCTCATGCTCGGCGGCTACTACACCGAGGCGAGCGACTGGACGCAATGGCTCGTGCGCGCGGTGGCGGGTGCGCCGTCGCAGGTGCAGATCATGTACGGTCTGGCCGGCGAGCGGCGTCTTCCCGAGTGGGAAGTCGGCTGGTTGCCCGGATACGAGGGAGCCCGACCGGTGCGCGTGGGCAACGGTGCGGTCGGGCAGTTGCAGCTCGACGTTTACGGCGAAGTCATGGACGCGCTGCATCAGGCGCGCCTGGGTGGTCTGCCGCCCGATGACGCCACATGGGAAGTGCAGACGAAGCTCGTGGCGCACCTCGAGACCGTCTGGCGTCAGCCCGACGAGGGCATATGGGAAGTGCGCGGCGGGCGTCAGCACTTCACGTATTCGAAAGTGATGGCGTGGGTCGCGTTCGACCGCGCGATCAAGACGGCCGAGCGTTTCGGCCTGCCGGGGCCGCTCGCGCACTGGCGGCAGCTGTGCAAGGAGATCCACGCGGACGTCTGTGCGCATGGCTACGACCCTGAGCGCAATGCGTTCATGCAGGCTTACGGTTCGTCGGAGATGGATGCGAGCGCGCTCATGATTCCGCTCGTCGGCTTCCTGCCGCCCGAGGATCCGCGCGTGATCGGCACCGTGGAGGCCGTCGAGCGCGAGCTCATGCATGACGGTCTCGTGCAGCGCTATCGCACGAGTCGTGTGGACGACGGGCTGCCGGCGGGCGAGGGCGCGTTTCTCGCGTGCAGCTTCTGGATGGTCGACTGCCTGGTCATGATTGGTCGCCAGCGCGACGCCCGGGCGCTGTTCGAGCGCCTGCTGGCGCTGCGCAACGACGTGGGCCTGCTCGCCGAGGAGTACGACACGCATCACTCGCGTCAGGTCGGCAATTTTCCCCAGGCGTTCTCGCACATCGCGCTCGTGCACGCGGCCATCCGGCTCGACGCCCTCGCCAACGACGATCGCGCCGACGGTGAGGCCGACGACGCCGTCGACGACCCGAGCCTGGAGCACGTGAGCTATCGGGCGATCCGGGCCTGAGGCCGGAGCGATCGGCCCGGGAAGGCGCCTTCAACGCCCGGCGTGGCGGCGTGGCGACTTATCGGCGTATCGACGTCGGCTTATCGGCTTATCGGCTTATCGGCGTACCGGCGTACCGGCGTACCGGCGGGCCGGGCTTCGCGCCGAGGCGGGCGCCCGCGGAGTCAATCTCGCAGGGCTGCTAAAGAAAACGTGAAGGATGCCGTAGTATCTTTCAGTTCCTTGCATCTTTCAGCCCCTTACGTGCCGGGGCATGCCCCCGGCGCCCCTGTCCATGACGACCATCATTCCGATCAGGGGGAGTGCCACGTCGCGTCTGCTCGACGTCTGGCAGGCCCACATCCAACAACAGCAGGCCGAGCGGGCGCCATCGTCCGCCGCCGGCGCGCGACACGCCACGGCGGCCGGGGAGGCTCCCGGCGCTTCGGCCGCTCAGACAGCTTCGAGCGCTTCGAGTGCCTCGAGCGCCTCGAGCGCCTCGAGCGCGGCCGCCGGCAAGGCGGGCGCGGCCGGCGCCGCGTCCGCCGATGGCAGCAATGTCGGCAATGGCGCGGCCGTCGTCGATACCGATCGCGTCAACAGTCTGCGCGAGGCAAACGAAACCGCCAGGCGCGTCGGGCAATCGATTGCCGGAGCAGAGGGCGGCGCTGGCGGGGCAGGCGGGACCTCGGACAGCGGCGGGCTCAGCCCGATCGTCAGCCAGACGATCGAGAAGCTCAAGCAGATGCTCGCCAAGGTCATGGCGCAGCTCGAAGCGGTGCGCAGCAACGACACCATGCCGCCGGACGAGAAGCTGCAGCAGACCACCGTGCTCTCTGCCCAGGCCATGACGATACAGGCCCAGATTCAGGCGCTGATGGATCCGACCAAAACGAAGGGCGCGCGCGTCGACACCACGGCCTGAGCCGCGTTTTACCGGCCGGACCGCCTGCATCGACCTGCGCCGACTCCGGCGAAGCGCGCTAGAATTCTGCTTTCGCTTAATTCTTCTCGGAGGCGACGACGTTCCGCCGCCTCATCCTCGCGCCGCATGAAGCAAGACACGACACTCACCGCTCTGCTATGGATCGTTGCGGCGGGTTTTTTCATGCAGGCGCTCGACACCACCATCGTCAACACGGCACTGCCGGCCATGGCCGCGAGCCTCGGCGAGAACCCGTTGCGCATGCAGCCTGTCGTCGTCGCGTATTCGCTGACCATGGCCATGCTCACGCCGGCCTCGGGGTGGCTTGCCGACCGGTTCGGCACGCGGCGCGTGTATTTCGTCGCGATCCTGCTCTTCGTGCTCGGCTCGATCTGCTGTGCGATGGCGCATACGCTGGCGCAGCTGGTGCTCGCGCGCGTGCTGCAGGGCGCGGGTGGCTCCATGCTCCTGCCCGTCGGCCGCCTCGCGGTGCTGCGCACGTTTCCCGCCGAGCGCTATCTGGCGGCGCTCGCCTTCGTGTCGATTGCCGGACAGGTCGGCCCGATGATCGGCCCGGTGCTCGGCGGCTGGCTCGTGCAGGTCGCGTCGTGGCACTGGATCTTCCTCATCAACGTGCCGATCGGCGTCGTCGGCAGTCTCGCCGTGCGGCGCTATCTGCCGCGCCCGGCCAAGGACGAACTCACCCACACCGGTTTCGACTGGCCTGGCTTCGCCCTGCTCTCGGCCGCGATGGTGTCGTTCACGCTCGCGCTCGACCATCCGTTCTCCGACACGGGTTGGGACGTGTCTGTCGGGCTGGCACTGCTGTGCGTGGCGACGACGCTCGGCTACTGGCCTTATGCGCGCCGCTGCGCGGCGCCGCTGTTTCCGCTGGAACTCTTCGAGACGCGCAGCTTCAGCCTCGGCCTGCTGGGTAATCTGGTCGCGCGCATCGGCAGCAGCGCCGTGCCGTTCCTGTTGCCGCTGCTGCTGCAGGTGGCCATGGGCTACAGCCCCCTCGCCTCGGGGCTGATGATGCTGCCCGTGGCGCTGTCCGGCGTGGTGGTCAAGCGCATGGTCACGCCGCTCGTGCAGCGCTACGGCTACACGCGTTTCCTGATCGTGAATACGGTGGTGGTCGGCGCCTCGATCGCGAGCTTCGCGCTGTTCGGCCCCGGCTGGCCGGTGTGGCTGGGGCTCGTGCAACTGGCCGTCTTCGGCGGCGCGAACTCGATGCAGTTCGCGGCGATGAACAGTGTCACCCTGAAGGATCTCGGCGCGCGCCGCGCGAGCGCCGGCAATGGTCTTTTCTCGATGGCGCAGATGCTGGCGCTGGGGCTCGGGGTGACGATCGGCGGGCAATTGCTTGCCCTGTTCGGTCATCTGGCGGGGCGGGCCGGCGAGGCGGGCGCGAGCGGCGCCGTCGCCGGTTTCCGGTTGACGTTCGTGTGCGTCGGGCTGATCACGCTGGCTTCGGCGCTGGTGTTCCGGCGCGTGGAGGATGCGGCGGCGGCGCGGCGCAGTGGCGGGGCGTCGGGCGCCTCCGCCACCGACCTCAAGCCGTGAGCGCCAGATTTACTTCTTCACCAGCGCGCACTTCGACTCGGCCAGCGGGGCGAACGCCTTGTCGGCCGGAATCGTCTCGAGGATCTTGTACAGATCCCACTCCGACTTCGACTCGGCCGGCGTCTTGACCTGCACGAGCAGCATGTCGTGCACGAGCTTGCCGTCGGCGCGGATCTGGCCGTTGCGAATGACCGGATCGTCGATCTTCATCGACTTGAGCTTGGCCATCACGGCGTCGGCCTCGTCGGTGCCGGCCGCCTGGATCGCCTTCAGGTAGTTGAGCACCGCCGAGTACACGGCGGCCTGCATCATCGTCGGCATTTTCTTGTGCTGCGCGTAAAAGCGCTGCGCGAAGGCGCGCGAACGATCGTCCTGGTCCCAGTAGAAGCCGTTGGTCAGCACCATGCCCTGGGCGTTTTTCAGGCCCATGCCGTGCACTTCGGTGATGAGCGAGAGCAGCGGCGTGAAGACCTGCTTGCCGCCCTGGATGATGTTGAACTGCGAGGCCTGTTTGACCGTGTTGAGGGTGTCGGTGCCCGAGTTCGCCAGTGCGATGACCTGTGCGCCGGAGGTTTGTGCCCGCAGCAGATAGGACGACAGGTCGGGCGAGTTCACCGGATGCTTGACCGAGCCCAGCACCTTGCCGCCCTGACGCGTGAGGATTTCGCTCGCGTCCTTCTCCAGCGCCTGACCGAACGCATAGTCGGCGGTGATGAAGTACCACGACTTCAGGCCGCGGCGCAGCAGCGCCTGCGAGGTCGAGTTCGCCAGCGCGTAGGTGTCGTACATCCATTGCACGCTGTGCGCCGTGCACTGCTCGTTGCTGATGGCCGACGAGCCGGCGCCGGTCACGAGCGCGATCTTCTTCTTTTCGTCGGCGATGCGATCGACGGCGAGCGCCACGTTCGAGAACGTGAGGTCCGTGATCATGTCGACCTTGCCGCGGTCGTACCACTCGCGCGCGATGGTGGCACCCGTGTCGGTCTTGCCCTGCGAGTCGGCGGAAACCAGCTCGATGGATGCGCCCAGCACCTTGCGCTCGCGCGAAAAATCGTCGATGGCCATGTTGGCGGCGAGCACGCTGCCTTTGCCGGCATTGTCGCTGGAGACGCCGGACAGGTCGGTCAGCACGCCGATCTTCACCACGCCGTCGGAGATGTCCGCTCCTGGCGCGGCATGGGCGGCGGGCAGGGCGGGGCCGAGCGTGGCCAGGGCAAAGGCCGAAGCGGCGACGGCAATCGTGCGGCGCAGGTGTGCGCTGAAGCTGGGCATGAGTTGTCTCCTGTGTTTCGAATTATGGCGACCGGAAGCGACTGGAAGTGGCCCGGCAGCGGCATCCGCGCGGCCGGCACACTCCCCCGGGTCCCGAACATCTTAAACATCCCGTAATCGATTGCGCAATTCGTAATGTCGCGAGGCGGCATCGGGATTTTCCTGCCCTTTCGCGTTCGCGCGAGACGCGGTAGGCGCGCAAAGCGTGCGTGCGCAGCGGCCCGGGGAGCAATTTTCGTCTGGTGGGAAGGTCGGTCGAGGAATTTTTAGTACGCGACTTTCGATCAGCAATACGACATAATCGCCCGCACCGATTCACCACCGCATCGCGCGTTCGTTACGCGCGTGCCGCTGCCTGTGCCGACCGTTTTCCTCATCGACGACCATGCGATGTTCCGAGAGGGCTTGCTGCTCGCCTTGCGCGCGGCCGCGCCGGAGCTGGAGTTCGAGGCGTTCGCCGGCGGCGAGGCGGCGATCGCGGCGTTGGCCGGGCGTCCCGACGTGCGGGCGGTGATGGCGGATTTCTATTTGCCCGATCTGGCGGGAGCGGCGCTGCTTGGCCGGCTGCGCGCCGTGCGCCCGGATCTGCGGCTGCTCGTGATTTCCGCGTCGGAGGACCCGGCGGACGTTCGGTCGGCGCTCGCCGCCGGCGCACATGGCTTCGTTCACAAGTCGGCGGACAGCCGCACGCTGCTCCATGCCTTGCAGACGGTGCTGCGCGGCGGGCGCTATGGCGACGGCGACGGCGACACCGACGCCGGCGGCGGGATCGGCGCGGCGCGTATCGGTGACTCGTCCGGTCTTCCGGGCGGCGACATTTCCCTCTCGCAACGTCTCGCCGCGCTCACGCCGCGTCAGCGCGAGGTGCTCATGCTCGTCTGCGAGGGCCTGCGCAATAGCGAAATCGCCGCCCGACTCGGCATGACGGAGAAAACCGTCAAGGCTCACGTGTCGGCCGTGCTCGCCGCGCTTGGTGCGCTCAACCGCACGCAGGCAGCCGCGCTCGCGCGGCGCGGCGGACTGCTCGGCAAGCCGGCCTGACGCGCAATCGGCTGCCATGCAACGGCGGGCCGCCCTCAATCGATACCGGCCGCGTCGCTCGTGCCGCCGGCCGGCCCGGCCAGTGCCCGCTCGATCGTGCGTCTTAGCAGCAGCGCGTCGACAGGCTTGTGCAGCAACGGCCATGCGCGTGCAGACGCTTCGACGATGCGCTGCGGATCGGTGTCCCCGCTGATCAGCACGGCCGGGATCGAGTCGTCGGCGAATTCCTCGTGGATGCGGTCGATGGCGTCGATGCCCGTCTCGTGCTCGCGCAGCCGAAAGTCGCTCAGAATCAGCGCCGGCTTGACCCCGGCCGCCACGGCCGCGAGCACGATCTCGTCGCCGCTGCCGCCTCCCACGGTGCGATAGCCCCACGCGTCGAGCAATAGACGAAGGCCGTTGAGGTTCTCGGCGTCGTCTTCGATCACGCAAACGAGCGACGCCGAGGCGGCATTGGCGCCGCCGGAACATACGCAAGGCGATGCGGTATGGGCAGGCGCCGCCGAAACGCGCGCCGTCGCCTCCTCGGCGATGGGGACCGTCAATGCGAACACGCTGCCGCGTCCGGGCGCGGAGCGCAGCGTGAGCGAATGGCCGAGCAGGTCGGCCGTGCGACGCACGATGGCAAGCCCGAGGCCGAGCCCCTTCGAGCGGTCGCGTTCCGGATTTCCGACCTGATGGAATTCCAGGAAGATCTTGTCGAGATCACCGTCCGCGATGCCCACGCCAGTGTCCCACACTTCGATGCGCACCGAGCGCCCACGGCGGCGCCAGCCAATCAATATGCCGCCCCGGTCGGTGTGCCGGATGGCGTTGTCGATCAGGTTGCGCAGGATGCGCTCGAGCAGCACCGGATCGGAGTACACCGTGATCGCGTCGCTGCGCTCGGGCGAAGCGCGCATGCCGTGAACTCGCAGAATCAGGCCCTTGGCGGCCGCCTGCGGTGCGTATTCGAGCTGCAACTGATCGATGAGCGGCGCCAGGCGCAGTGCGCGAGGCTTGGGCTGGATCACGCCGGCGTCCAGACGGGAGATGTTGAGCAGCCCGTCGAACAACTGCCCCATTGCCGCGGTGGCACGGCCGATGTGCTCGACGAGCTGACGGCTGCGTGCGTTGAGCTGTTGCTCGCGCAGTACGCCGACATACAGGCTCAGCGCATGCACGGGCTGACGCAGGTCGTGGCTGGCGGCGGCGAGAAAGCGCGATTTCGCCACGTTGCTGCGCTCGGCCGTGTCGCGCTCCACGGCGAGTCTCGCCATCAGCTCGTCGTTCTCGAACCGCATGGCCAGCGAATCGATCTGCGTGCGGTACATGCGGTGGGCGAACGCGAGCGTCACCGCCAGGTACACGACACCGGCCGCGGCGAGCGTGGTCGGGATGGTGCCGCCGAGCGAGGCGAGCGCGATGAAGCTCGGTGCGTAGTACGGGACTTCGAACGCCCACAGCACCGGCGGATGGATGCAATACGCGTAGATCGCGCCGGTGCCCAGCGTGAGCAGGCCAACGATCATGAACATCTGCTGCGCCGCCGGGGCGTGCCAGAGCCAGAACGCATACGGGATGCCCCAGAGCAGGCCGGCAGCGAACGCGCCGACGCGCGTTCGCCGGTCCCAACGGCGCAGGGCTTCGATATCGGTGTCGCGCAAGCGTTCTCGCTCCGATGCCGCCGGCCTGGCGCGTTGCCGGGCGGGGCCCGGATACGTGAGGAGCGACGCCGCCCGGCAAAGCGTGAGCAGGGCCTGAGCGCCACCCCAGACGAGCAGGTCGCGAAGGGGGAACACCTCCCGCAGTACCGCGACGATGAGCCAGACAGTGAGGAAGGAGCCTGCCAGGGAGACCGGCAGGTTGGCGCGCAGGGCGGCGAGCCGCGCCACATAAATGTCGCGTGCGTGCGTCGCGCTGGCAGCCGCCCGGCGGTCTTGCCGCGGCGTCGCCGCGCGCGGTGGGGACGAAGGCGAGGATGAAGAAGACGACGGCGCGGCGGGCGTGTCCCGCCTGTCAGGTGTCTCGGCGGGACCGGGAGCGTCAGGGACGTGTGGCGTCACGAGGCAGCGGAGTGAGGGCGTGAGCGGGCCGAATGCGGGCCGAATGCCGGGCAGTCGGGCGAATGCGTGATGGCCCCGAGTCTCCCACAGAAAAAACCGCCGTGCATGGGACTTTAGTCCAATGCGCGGGGGCCTTCGAGACGCTATCGTTGTCATGGCTCCACACACTCGCAAGGGACGGTCGACGCATGCCCCGAGCCCGTGGGCGGCGTGCGTTATCGATGTGAGCGTGAGGAGCGCGGGGGGCGGGTCTTCCGGCGAAGATGGCCTGCGACCCGCCGGGAACGGGCCGGTCCTGTCGGGGGGCAGGGCCGGCGGTTCTTGAGGGCGCCGGCGTGCGTCGCGGCGCCGCATCGGGCACGCCGGCTGCCGCGATTCAGTTCTGGCAGCGTGGCGTTGCCGCACCCTGGGCGCTGACGGCGATGGCGTCGCCGATGCCCTGCGCCAGGCGCTCGACGAGCCGGCGTTGTGCGGCCACGACGCCGTCGATGTCGCCCGCGGCCGGCTCCGTCGCGTTGAAGCGGCAGGTGAGCACCAAGTCGCCCGGCACGCGGCGCACCGACCAGACGGCCGTGAGCGCGGCCTGCTCGCCTGGCACGGATTCGAAGCGCTGCACCGACGTCGCGACGCGATACACCGCGAGGCCATCCGCGCGCGGCAGGCCGTACACATCCATGGCGCCGAGACGCTGCGTCAGATCCCGCGAGATGGCCGACGTCAGCTCCGTCTTGAGCGGCGCGGCCCAGCGCGATTCCTCCAGAATGTCGACACGCCCGCCGCCCCGTGTGACCACGATCTGCGGCCGATCGACCTGCTCCGGCACGCTGACGGGCGAGACCTCCAGCGCATACGGGGCGGCGGGGGCGCCGGCTGGGATCGCTGGGGACGCCGTGGTCGCTGCGGTAGCCGCGGCCATGGGGGCTTGCGGCGATGACGCGGACGAGGCGGAAGAGGAAGCCAGCGCGTCGCTCAGCGTGTAGAAGCGCGACGGCGGCGAGGCGCAGCCGGCGAGTGCGGCCGCAGCGAGTGCCGCAAGCGCGGTGTGCAGGGCGCCGGGGCGCGAACGGCGAGTCATGGCAGTCGGTCTCGTCATGGTTGCGGATCCTTCGGTTTGCCGCGCAATAGCGCCTCGGGATGCATCTGCAGGTATTCGGCGAGCGTGTTGAGCGAGCGCAGGGTCCTGGTCAGCTCCTGCATCGCCTGGCGGACGTCCTGCTGCACCGGCGCGTCTTCGGAGAGCGTGCGCTCGGCGGCGCCGAAGCTCTTTTTCGCCTCGCCCAGCGTGGCCTTCGCTTCCGGCGCAATTTCCGCGTCGAGCTGACGGAACAGGCCCTGCGCGCTCTCGAGCGTCTTGTCGAGCTTGCGCAGCGACGCGTCGAGGTTCTGCCCGATGCTGTCGAACGGAATCTTGTCGAGCTTGGTCGCGATGTCGGCGATCTGCAACTGCAACTGGTCGAGCGTATTGGGCACGGTCGGCAGGTACACCACGCTGTCGACTTCCTCGGCCTTCGCAGGCTTGGCGTTCGGGAAGAAGTCGAGCGCAACGTACAACTGTCCGGTCAGCAGGTTGCCGGTGCGCAACTGGCCGCGCAGCCCGTTGGCGACGAGCGCATCCAGAATCTGACGACTCACGGCCCTGTTGGACGGAACGTCGCTCTTCGGGTCGCGCCGGCGCAGGCGGTCCGGATAGAGCTGCACCGTGACCGGCATGTTGATCTGCTTGGTCGCCCGGTCGAACTCCACGCCGATCGACGTCACCTCGCCGAGCGTGATGCCCCGGAAATCCACCGGTGCGCCCACGACCAGGCCGCGCAGCGATTGCTGGAAGCGGAACACGACGGTCACCGGGTGCGTGTCCGGCGACTTCATCGCGGAGGCTTCGTCCGGCGCGAGGCGGAACTCCTGTCCGGCCTTGGCCATTACGCCGGCGCCGGCGTCGTTGGGCGCCTGGAAGGCGATGCCGCCGATCACCACCGAGGCGAGCGACTGCGTATTGACCTGGAAGCCGCTCGAGTCGAGCCGTAAATCGATGCCGCTCGCATGCCAGAAACGGGTGTTGCTGCCCACGTACTGGTCATACGGCGCTTGCACGAACACCCGCAGCGTCACGCCCTTGCCGTCGGGATCGAGCGAGAACGCTTCGACCTGACCGACCTGAATGCGCCGGTAGTAGACGGGCGAGCCGATGTCGAGCGAGCCGATGTCGGTCGCATGCAGCACGAACGGTTTGCCCGGCTGACCGCTGGAGACCACCGGCGGCACTTCGAGTCCCTGGAAATGGTTGGACGATTCCGTCGACTTGCCGGCGTCGGCGCCGATGTACGCGCCCGAGAGCAGCGTCGACAGGCCCGACACGCTGCCGCCGGCCACGCGCGGGCGCACCACCCACCAGCGCGAGCCCTTCACCGCGAACTTCTTGGCGTTCTTCGTGAGATCGACGCTCACCCGAACGTGCGAGAGGTCGTCGGAGAGCTCGATGCTCTTGACCGTGCCGATGTCGACTTCCTTGTACTTGACCTTCGTCTTGCCGGCCTCGAGCCCTTCGGCGGTCTTGAAGTCGATGACGATGCTCGGCCCGCGCTCGATGAGCGCCTTGGCCACGAGCGACAGCCCGATGACGGCGGCCACCAGCGGGATCAGCCAGACCAGCGAGGGCGCCCAGCGCTTGCGGGGCTCGATGGCGGGCGTGGGCAGCTCGTCGGGGCTGAGCGGGGGCGTGGCCTTGGGCTCTTGCTTGTCGTTCGGATCAGTCATGGTCGTCCTGTTCGGTGTCGTCGTCGCGGATCTGATCCCAGATCAGCCGAGGGTCGAACTGCATCGAGGCAAGCATCGTGAGCACGACCACCGAGCCGAACGCCACGATGCCGGGGCCGGCCTGAATCACGGCCAGCGACTGAATGTTCACGAGCGCTACCATCAGCGCGACAACGAAGACGTCGAGCATCGACCAGCGGCCGATGAACTCGACCATGTGATACAGCCGGGTGCGCTGATGCGGCTTCCAGCGCACGCCACGCTGTGCGGTGACGCACAGCAGCGACAGCGCGATGAGCTTGAGCATCGGGACGAGAATGCTCGCCGTGAAGACCACGATGGCAAGATCGTATTCGCCGCTGGTCCAGAAGTAGATCACGCCGCTCATGATCGTGTCGCTGGAATTGCCGAGCAGGGAACGGGTCTGCATCATGGGCAATACGTTGGCGGGAATGTACAGGATCGCCGCGGCGATGAGCAAGGCCCAGGTGCGCGCGAGGCTGTCGACCTTGCGCTGATGCAGGACCGTGCCGCACCGCGGGCAGCGCGCCTTCTCCACCGTGCGCACTGCGCGCGCGAGCCGCCCGCACACCGTGCAGGCGACGAGGCCGGCGTCCTTGGCGGAGAGGTATTTCATCGGGAGGCCGTTCGGGAGGCAGGCGACACGCCCTGCGCCGGCGTGCGGTCGATCACGAGCCACAGGTTGCGCAGATCGTAGGAGAGGACCATGGCAAGCAGGACGGTCAGCGCACCGAACGCCCACAGGGCGACGCCGGGCAGCACGCTTGCCATGGCCGATAGCTTGACCAGCGAAACAAGCACGCCGAGCATGAACACTTCGATCATGCCCCAAGGGCGGCAGAGCTCGATGGCGCGCATGACCGCGAAAACACCATAGGGGCGACGGCCAAGGGAGAGCGGGCCGATCAGGTGAACGAGCGCGAGCAGTTGGGACAGGGGAAACAGTACCGTGGTGGCGAAGACCAGCAGCGCGACGAGCCACATGCCTTCGCGATACAGCGCCCACGCCGCGCCCACGAGCGTGGTCTCGGTGTAGATGCCCTGCACCTCGATTTCCACGATCGGGAAAGCGTTCGCGATGGCAAACACGATCAGGCAGGTCACGGTGAGCGCAAGCACGCGCGACAGACGCAGGTCCGGTGGGCGGTAGAGCACCGAGTGGCAGCGCACGCATCGGGCGGTTTCATGCGGCGGCAGCTCGCGGCGACGATGCAGCGTGTCGCAGTTCGGGCAGGCAATCAGGTTCGCCACGTCGTCTTCTGGGGGCAATGTGTCCATTACCAGGGAGGCGCTGACCAAGTGACGCTCAGAATACCAAATCATCAGCTTATTGATCCGGCCCCTGTGAACTTGTATCAAGCTGCATAGCGAACAGGGCCGTGCTCGAAATACTTGCGAATTCGTTCGGGCTGGCGTTGCAC
>NZ_NJGW02000036.1:0-25831 GCF_002216225.1 Pandoraea sp. CB10b_02 | reverse complement strand
AGGACCGTGAAACGACTCCACGCCGATGATAGTGCGGATTCCCGTGTGAAAGTAGGTAATCGTCAGGCTCCCCTTAAAAACCCCTTGCCAGTCGCCTGGCAAGGGGTTTTTGCTTTGCAGGCGCGCTTGAGTGTTGCTTTTGCCTGCCTCCGAAAATGAAGCCTTGGGATGCATGGACGACCCCATGCTCGGCACGGGCGCAATGCGCTGGGGGCGTTGACCCGCGCACAGCACAACATGCAGCTTTGTCCCTGTTGTTCCACTGCAATGAGGTGAAATTCCCTGTAGATGGACGGTCACTTCTCGCTTAGCATTCCCTCCACGGGGTTAGTGCAGTTTGGGGAGCAAGACGGGTGGTGAATCCAATTCGAAGCAGACGCCATGCAATTCGGCGTTCGGGACGTGCGTGCGTGATCGCCGCCGCCGTGGTCGCAGGAGTCAGCGGATGCGCGCAGCTGGATCCGAAGCATGAGGTGCCGATTTCGGTGCCGATTTCCCACGCCGCGCCGTCGCACCACGACGACATCGCCCCCCTTTCTGCTGTCACGACTTCGGACGGACTGCCTCCGCACTGGGAGACCTATCTCGTCACGCGTAACAAGCGGCTGACAGCTTACGAACAGATGGCCGACAATGACGGCATTGCCGTCATTCGTGCGCGGGTCGACGGATCGGCCTCTGGTATCGCGCAGAAACTCGATATCCCGGTTTATGCCGGTACGAAACTGGCGTGGCGTTGGCGTGCCGATGCGCTTCCCGCCGACGCCGACATCCGCACGAAGCGTTTCGATGACGCCCCCGTCCGTATTGCTCTCGCATTCGACGGTGACTCGGGAAAGCTGACCGTGCAGGATCATCTGCATCGCGAGCTGGCTCGTCTGGTGAGCGGCCGCGATCTTCCCTACGCGACGTTGATATACACCTGGGGCGACGGGAAGTTCGCCAAGGACGAGATCATTGCCAACCCCTATACCGGACGTATTCGCTCCGTGGTCGTCGAGCGTGGCGAAGCGAATCTCGGTAAATGGTTGGTCTATTCGCGTGACATTGCCAGCGACTACGAGCGAGCGTTCGGTGAACCACCGGGGCGTCTGATCGGTATTGCGATCATGAGCGATGGTGACAACACGCAATCCAAATACACCGCCTGGTACGGGGACATTCGTCTGGACACGGACGCGATTCCGACGACAACAGCCGCCAAATAATCAGACGTTCGCGACAAACGTAAGAAACGTGAGAAACGAAAAAAGGCCGGCAAGTCATTTTGCCGGCTTTGTTCATTCTTCCGTGCGGACCAGGCCGTGGAGCGTCATTGATTGCGGGCGAAGTACGTCTCGACCAGCTTTACCCAATAGGTGCCGCCCAGCGGCAACAGGTCATCGTTGAAGTCGTAGCTGGCGTTGTGCAGGTTGCATGGGCCAAGGCCGTGACCATGGTCGCGGTGCGAACCGTCGCCATTTCCGATGAAAACGTACGCGCCGGGCTTCTCGAGGAGCATGAAAGAGAAGTCTTCCGCGCCCATCGTCGGCTCGACCATGTCGTTGACGTTTTCGTCGCCCACGACCTGGCGCATGACGTCCGCGCACAGGCTTGCCATGGCGGGATCGTTGATCGTGGGCGGGTAATTGCGATGGAACTCGACGTTGGCCGCGCAGCCGAGGCCCTTGGCCACAAACTCCGAAATTTCGCGCATACGCGACTCGATCAGATCGAGCACCTCGATCGAGAACGTGCGAACCGTTCCGCCGAGCCATGCTTCGTCGGGCACTACGTTGGTCGTGTCACCGGCATGGATCTGCGTGATGGACAGCACAGCCGAGTCGATGGGGCGCTTGTTGCGGGAGATGATGCTTTGCAGCGCCTGGGCCACGTGCACCGCGGCGAGCACGGGGTCGATGCCGGCATGGGGAATGCCAGCGTGCGTTCCCTTGCCGCGCAAGGTGATCTTGAACTCATTGCTCGACGCCATCATCGGGCCGGGGGTCACGGCAAATGTGCCGCTCGGCGTGCCGGGCCAGTTGTGCATTCCGAAAACCGCTTCCATCGGGAAGCGCTCGAATAGGCCGTCCTTGATCATTTCGCGGGCGCCGCCGCCGCCTTCTTCGGCAGGCTGGAAAATCAGATAAACGGTGCCGTCGAAATGGCGATGCTTCTGCAGATATTGCGCCGCAGCAAGCAGCATGGCCGTATGTCCGTCGTGCCCGCACGCATGCATCTTGCCTTCATGCTTCGACGCGTGTTCGAACGTATTCGCTTCGTGAATCGGCAGTGCGTCCATGTCGGCACGAAGGCCGATCGCACGGTCGCTGGTGCCGTTCTTGATGATGCCGACCACGCCTGTCGTGCCGAGGCCCCGGTGAATCGGGATGCCCCACTTGGTCAGCGTATCGGCAACGATGTCCGACGTCCGTTTCTCTTCGAAGCAAAGCTCCGGGTGGGCATGGATGTCACGTCGGATGGACTGAATTTCGCCGCGGGCGGCGTCGATTTCTGGGATCAGCTTCATGTCGGGTTTTCCTGCGGAGCGCAATGGCCCATCTTACCCCTAATGGACGGGTATGACACCCTGGCTGGGAATCGGCCGAGCGGCGCCCCGGAAACGGCCGAAAAACGCCCTGATGCGCCGCGCGGCGGGGCAGGGCGCGAACGAACGTAATACAATAGCGCCAACGTCCCCACTGTCCCCTGGCGACGTATTTGCGTAGAGAAAAGGAGTAGTGATGACGACCGAAGCCCACGTCGTTCGGGCCGCATGCCCGCATGACTGTCCCGATACGTGCGCGCTGCACGTAACGGTGGAGAACGGCGTTGCGATCAAGGTTCAGGGCGATCCCGACCATCCGACGACCAAGGGCGTGTTGTGTACGAAAGTCGCTCGCTACACCGAACGGACCTATCATCCCGAGCGCCTGCTGCACCCGCTAAAGCGTGTCGGCCCGAAAGGCAGCGGCCAGTTCGTGCGGGTAAGTTGGGACGAGGCGCTCGACGAGATTGCCGCTCGGCTCGGGGCCATCGCGGCACGCGAGCCGGAAGCGATCCTGCCGTACAGCTACGCGGGCACGATGGGTTTCGTGCAGGGTGAATCGATGGCGGCACGATTTTTCAACAAGATTGGCGCGTCGGAGCTCGATCGCACCATCTGCGCGAGTGCAGGCGCGGCCGGCATGCGTTACACGTATGGCGCGGGCGTGGGCATGCATGTCGAACATTTCGTCGACAGCAAGCTGATCCTGATCTGGGGCAGCAACCCGATCACCTCGAGCGTGCACTTCTGGGCGATCGCGCAGGAGGCGAAGCGCCGTGGGGCAAAGCTCATTGCCATTGATCCGTATCGTTCTCTGACGGCCGAAAAATGCCACCAGCACATTGCGTTGCTTCCCGGCACCGATGCTGCGCTCGCGCTCGGCATGATGCACGTTCTGATCAATGAGGATCTTGTCGATCACGAATACATCGCGCGTCACACGGTCGGATATCCTCAGCTCAAGGAGCGTGTGCGGCGCTATACGCCATCGCGCGTGGCGGAAATCTGCGGAATCAGTGAAGACGTCATCATCGCGCTGGCGCGGGAATACGCTAGCGTCAGGCCTGCGGCGATTCGCCTCAACTACGGCATGCAGCGCGTCCGGGGCGGCGGGCAGGCCACGCGCGCGATCGCATGCCTGCCGGCGTTGATCGGCGCCTGGCGCGATCCGGCAGGCGGGCTGCTGATGTCGACGTCCGGCTTTGCGCCGGTGGACGGCGTGGCTCAAGCCCGTCCGGATCTGCGGCCCAGGCAGGACCGGCCGCCGCGTGTGGTCAACATGAGCGCCATTGGCGATGCGTTGTGCCATCCGGGCGGTGGAACGTTCGGGCCGAAGATCGAGGCGGTCATCGTCTACAACAGTAACCCGGTCGCCGTGGCCCCCGAGTCGGCCAAGGTTGCCGAGGGTTTCGGACGCGAGGATTTGTTCACGGTCGTACTCGAACATTTCCAGACCGATACCGCTGACTATGCTGATTTCGTGCTGCCGGCCACGACACAGCTCGAGCACCTCGACATCCACAAGGCATATGGCCACACCTATCTGCTGGCCAACAACCCCGCGATCGCCCCGCTGGGCGAAGCGAAACCGAATTCGGAGATCTTCCGTCTGCTGGCGAAGCGGATGGGCTGGCAGGAGCCATGCTTTTCCGACACGGACGATGACCTCGCGGCACAGTCCATTCGCTGGAACGACGCCCGCATGGCGGGCAGCAGTTGGGAACAGCTCAAGCGCGACGGCTGGATCCGCTATGACCTTCCCGAAGCACCGTTCGCCAACGGTCAGTTCTATACCCCGTCGGGCAAGTGCGAGTTCTATTCCGAGCGGATGCTGGAGGAGGGTTTCGACCCATTGCCGGATTGGGTGCCGCCCTACGAATCGGCTGCCAGCAATCCGGCGTTGGCCGAGCGCTACCCGTTGGCGATGATTTCGCCGCCGGCGCGCAACTTCCTTAATTCAAGCTTCGTAAACGTCGACAGCCTGCGCGCCTCGGTAGGGGAGCCGACGCTCGACATCCACCCGTCAGACGCTGCCCCGCGAGGGATTGCCGACGGTGACATCGTGAAGATCTTCAACGATCGGGGCACGTTGAACGCGAAGGCCCGCGTCACCGATCGTGCGCGGGAAGGCGTGGTCGTCGGCCTGTCGATCTGGTGGAAGAAACTCGCGCCGGATGGCAAGAACGCCAATGAGGTCACGAGTCAACAACTGACCGATCTCGGACGCGCGCCGACGTTTTACGATTGCCTCGTCGACGTGGCGCCGTTATAACGCGGCATCGGCGGCAGCAATGGCGGGCGTCGACGAGGGGCAGCGCATGGGCCGTCAGCATTTCAAAAAGGTACCGCAGGCGTTCGGTCTGCCGCTGTGCCGGGCGATGTCCATGATTGCCGCACTGCCGGCGACGCGGGCGTGTCGCGCGTTAGCGGCCGTGGCAGTGAACGGACTGCTGTTCGCGCTGGCGGGATGCAGTCAGGTCGGATACTACGCGCAGTCCATCAACGGACACTTCACCGTGCTGCACAAGGCACAGCCAGTGGCAGACCTGCTGGCCGACCCGTCGCTCGACCCGCGCCTGCGTGCGCGGCTTGTCGAGGCCGAACAGATTCGAAGCTATGCCGTGACGTCGCTGGGTGAGCCGGACAATGGCAGCTATCGCAGCTACGCCGATCTGAAGCGGCCCTTCGTTGTCTACAACGTGTTCGCCGCACCCCCGCTCTCCCTGAAGCTCCATGAATCATGCTTGCTGGTCGTTGGCTGTGTGGAATATCGCGGGTATTACTCGCGCGAGTCCGCCGAAGCATACGCGGCTGAGTTGCACCGCGACGGTTGGGAGACGTTCGTCGCGGGTATTCCGGCGTACTCGACGTTGGGGTATTTCGACGATCCGCTGCTCAATACCTTCATTTACCTGCCGCGCGCGGAAGTCGCCCGCATGATCTTCCATGAGCTCGCGCATCAGATACTGTTCGTTCGGGGAGACACGGCGTTCAACGAGTCGTTCGCCGTGGCGGTGGAGACCGTAGGCGTGCGCCGATGGCTGAGCGAGCACCCCGATGCCGCCATGGAGTACGAGCGCTACGACGCGCACCGGCGCCAGTTCCGCAAGCTGGTCGACGGCTATCGGAAGCGTCTGGAGACGCTGTATGCCAGTGCTGCGTCAGATGCCGATAAAGCGGTGCAGAAAGACGCCTTGTTCGCCGCCATGCGCGCGGACTATGACGCTCTGAAGCGCTCATGGGGCGGATACCAAGGCTTCGATCTATGGTTTGCCAGTGACCTGAACAATGCGAAGATCGGCTCCTTCGCCACCTACAACCAATGGGTTCCGGCATTCATGGCGCTGCTTGCGCAGGAACACGACGATTTGCCAAGGTTCTATGCGGCCGTCAAGGCGATGTCGAAACGCCCGGAGGCCGAGCGCAACGCGGCGCTCACAACGCTGGACCATACGCCGGCCGCGATGGCCGCGAGAGCCATGATGGACACGCCGGTACAGGCCGGGCGATGACAGGCCGCCCCTGAGAGGACGGCCGTGCGTTCCCTGCGCAAGCGCTGGATGTCAGTCCAGGTAAGTCGAGAACGGAAAGGGGCTTCTGCGGCCCCGTGCAAAAGAATGGTCGTGGCCGAGCGGCAGGGGCAGACTACGACTGGCGCCGCGCTCGACGCACGGCGGTTTCGCTCGGCGACGATGACGATACGATCGCCTAATGGCACGGGCGCGCGAGCCAGCGCAGGCGGGGTATCGGCGGGGTATCGCTCAGCCGATCACCGTCTTGAGATCGCCCAGCAGGCCGTACAGCTGTTGTCGGCGGTCTTCAGGAAGACGTCCCAGGCGCGCTTCGATCCACTGCTCGTGAGCCCGTGCCATATTGGAAAAGGCTTTTTTGCCTCGCGGTGTGAGCTTGATGAGGAAGGCCCGCCGATCGTTGACGACCGTTTCGCGCGTCACCCAACCTTCCTTCTCCAACTGATCGGTGATACCGGTCACGTTCCCGCCGGTGACCATCATCCGCTTGCTCAGCTCGCCCATCTTCAATCCCTCGGGATGACGGTCGAGCTGCGCGAGTAAATCGAAGCGCGGCAGCGTGCAGTCGAACTCCTGGCGCAGGCGCGAACGAATGTCCGTCTCGATCATGTTGGCGCAGGTGAGGAGCCGCAACCACAGGCGCAGTGCGTCGTGCTCGCGATCGTGGGCGCGCGTTTCGAGATCGAGAGAGTCCGAGTCGGCGAGGCTCATGGTCAAGGGAGCAGAAATTTACAGTATGGAAATTTTAGGTTTGAAATAAACGTGAGGTCAAGATGGGGATGTACGGGGGGGTGTGAGATGCACGAGCGGCGCGCTACGGCGAAGCGGCACGGCAATAAAAAAGGGCACCCGAAGGTGCCCTTTTCGTCAAAGCTTAAGTGACAGAAACTGTCAGCTTAGAACTTGTGACGGATACCAGCCGTAACGGCGAACTGGTTGGCGCTCGAGCTGGCCGGTTGACCGTTCAGCTGTGCCCACGAACCGTTCGTGGCGTGTTGCCAGTTGCCAACCAGGTACGTGTCGGTGCGCTTCGACAGGAAGTAGTCGACGCCCAGGTTGACTTGGTGCCACTTCGGCGACACTTCAGCACCACCGCTGTTGTACAGATTGGCTGCAACGGTGTTGCCGCTCAGCTTCGACCACGTGTAGGTGTACGACAGACCCAGTTGCAGAGCCGGCGTCAGCATGTACTTGGCGTTGGCTTCGATGTTGTCGAACTTCCAGCTGCCACCACCCACGCCCGGCAGGTAGTCGAACTTCGAGTGGCTGTACACCAGGCCGACGGTTGCCGGGCCGAATGCGAACGAGCCGCCCGCTGCGTAGATTTGTTGCTTGTCCACGACGCTGGTCGTTGCTGCGGTGCCGACCGTGCCGTTGTTCCATGCGCCGACTTCGTTCAGGTTGGCGTAGTCGCCGTTGATAGCGCCAGCCGTGCCGTTACCCGGCGTACCGATGTACAGATAACCAGCGCCCAACGTCAGCGGACCATTGGCGTAGCCCAGACCGGCCGACCATGCGCGGTTGTTTGCGAAGCCGCTGCCGCCGCCGTTGTTCGACTGGTTCGAGAAGCCATACAGGCCGCCGAACGTGAAGCCAGCGTAGTTGGCGCTCGTGTACTTGACCGAGTTGTTGATACGGAACGAGTTGTTCAGGTTGTCGTTATCGAACGGGTGAGCGCCCGAGAACGTTGCCCATTGGCTGCCGACAGCCAGCGGACCAACGAAGTCAACCACGGAGTCGTATTGACGACCGATGGTGACCGTACCAGCCGTAGCGCTGCTCAGACCAACGTAGGCCTGACGACCGAACATGCGGCCACCTTGACCCAGCGTGCCGTTACCCAGCGAGAAGCCGTTTTCCAAGACGAAGATCGCCTTCAGACCGCCGCCGAGATCTTCAGCGCCCTTCAGGCCCCAACGCGAACCTTGCAGGTTGCCGTTGCTGAACTTGAAGTTCTTGCTGCCGCTGGTGGTGTTTGCGTTGTTGCCAGCGTTGACTTCGTTGCTGACGTACGAAATGCCAGCGTCGATGATACCGTACAGGGTCACGCTGCTTTGTGCGTGAGCAGCGCCAGCGAATGCGCCGAGCACACCCAGAGCGAGAAGCGACTTTTTCATTGAGTGATCTCCAAAGGATTGTGAGATTTGTTTAACAAGGTCACTAGTGATAACGTCCTTGCTAATCAACTTCGCGAGAAGTTGGACGTAATGTAACAAATTCACTGTGGCCGGCAAAGGAAAAGGCCGGTTTTACGCGGGTTTCCGGCGCCCTTTGTTTCGTTTACGCAACAGCCCGGAAACCGGCGTCCGGCGGGCATTTCGCGCCTTTGCGCCCGCGCAGGGCGCGCCGGGCAAAGGCGCGTATCATGGACGGTGTGCGTGGAAGAATCGTCCTGCGTTCCACATAGTGAAAGATTTGGATGGGTTGAAAGTACGATGTTCTCCGACAGTCTGATCTCCGAGCTTGACCGTGGCCTGCGAGCGATCGCGGGCGTTACCCGGGCTTCGCGCCCGACGCCCGTGCCCCCTTCCTATATAGATGACGACGTCAGCGAAGCGCCGGCGGGCGACGACGCGCTTTCGCCGCGGGAGCGCCGCCACGTCGCGGGTCTCATGCGGGTGAACCACGTCGGCGAAGTCTGCGCGCAGGCGCTGTATCAGGCGCAGAAGCTCGCGACGAAGCGGCCCGAGCTGCGCGCTGCCTTCGAGCATGCGGGCAGGGAGGAGGAGGACCATCTTGCGTGGACCGCCCATCGCCTCTCGGAACTGGGCTCGCGCCCCAGTCTGCTGAATCCGCTCTGGTACGCCGGCGCGTTCGCAATCGGCTTCGTCGCGGGCAAGTGTGGTGACAGGGTCAGTCTCGGCTTCATGTCGGAGACGGAGCGCCAGGTCGAGCATCATCTTGAGGGTCATCTTGACGACCTGCCCGCCCACGACACGCGCTCGCGCGCCATCGTCGATCAGATGCGCATCGACGAAATCGAGCACGGCCAGGCCGCGCGGGATGCCGGCGGCGTCGAACTGCCCGTGCCGGTGCAGCGCGCCATGCGCGCCGCCGCGAAGGTCATGACGACGACCGCCTACTATATATAGAACGTCTGCGCCGTATTCCCCCGATCGACCCCTCATCCGGTATCGAACTTCCCTCGCGTGACGCCGCCGCCCGGCACAGCGCCGGCTTTCGCTCGGCGTGAGCGCGCACTCCCCGGTATCGATAGTGATGGCGGGCCTCCCGCGAGGCGACGCCGAAAGTTTGAGGTTCCACTTTCACTATCGCGTTTATGTCTTTAATTTTCCTGACAAAATTCCGTTTTCCGGCTTTAGGAAAGTGCGCTAAGTCATTGTTCTGTCTACCAAATTTCCTCCGAAAAACGGGTGAAAAGCTTGACCGCCCAAACACTCTCCTCTAAAGTGGGAAATAGTGTGAGAAAGTGTATTTTTGTGTGGCGTAAGGCACGAAATCTTTCTCTTTCGGCATGACGGGCAGGCGGACGAAACCTCACGGGAGCGCACGTGTTTCAGGGAGCCTCGGCACTTTCACTGGATGCGAAGGGACGGATGTCGATTCCGGCCCGGCATCGTGACGTGCTGCAGGGCGAAGCTGAAGGCAAGGTGACGATCACGAAGCACCCGGACGGATGTCTGTTGCTGTTCCCGCGTCCCGAATGGGAGATCTTCCGCGGCAAGATCGCCGCACTGCCGATGGACGCGCACTGGTGGCGGCGCATCTTCCTGGGCAACGCAGCCGACGTCGAGATGGATTCGGCCGGGCGTGTCCTGGTGGCGCCGGAGTTGCGCGCGGCCGCGGGCATGGACAAGGAAGTCATGCTGCTGGGCATGGGCAGTCACTTTGAACTCTGGGATGCCGCGACGTACACCGCCAAGGAACAGGCGGCGATGGCGCAAGGTATGCCGGAAGCACTCAAGAACTTCACTTTTTGACAGGTCAGGTGGTCCGACGAGCATGGCGCACGCGGTGGAAACGGTAATGCAGCACCGCACGGTCCTGCTGGAGGAGGCCGTGGATGCCTTGCTGTGGCGCGACGACGGCGTCTACGTCGACGGCACGTTCGGCCGCGGCGGGCACAGTCGCAGGCTACTGGAGCGGCTGGGCGCCAAGGGGAGGCTGATCGCATTCGATAAGGACCCCCAAGCGATCGCGGAGGCGGCAAAGATTGCCGATCCGCGATTTTCGATTGAGCACGACAGCTTCGCGACGTTGCGCGAAGCGCTGGCCCGACGCGGTATCGGCAAGGTGTCGGGCGTTTTGCTGGACCTGGGCGTCTCGTCGCCGCAGTTCGACGATCCCGCGCGCGGATTCAGTTTTCGACTCGACGGTCCGCTCGACATGCGCATGGATCCCACGCGCGGCGAGTCGGCTGCCGATTGGCTGGCCCGGGCAACGCTGGAAGAAATGACGGAGGTCATCAAGGACTATGGGGAAGAACGGTTTGCTTTTCAGATTGCAAAGGCGCTTGTTGCTCGCCGGGCAAACGCCGACCGCCTCGGCCCACTCGTCAGCACTCGGGAGCTTGCCGAGATCGTGGCTGGCGCCGTCAAGACCCGTGAGAAGGGCAAGGACCCGGCAACACGTACCTTTCAGGCTCTACGGATTCACGTCAATCAAGAGCTTGCGGACCTGCAGATAGCACTCGATGTGGCGGCCGATGTCCTCGAAACGGGAGGCAGACTCGTGGCGATCAGTTTTCATTCGCTGGAAGATCGTATCGTGAAGCGCTTCATGCAAGCGCACGCGAGCGCGCCGGCGGTGGATCGCCGCGTGCCCCTGCGCGCCCACGAAATTCCGGAGCCGCCCTTCAAGACCGGTCGCAAGATCAAGCCTTCGGCCGCCGAGATCGAAGCCAACCCGCGCGCGCGCTCGGCGATCATGCGCGTCATGGAGCGGGTGTCGACATGAGCCGGCTCAACATCCTCCTGCTCGCGCTGCTCATCGCGTGCGCCCTCTCGCTCATCAACGCGCAATACCGCGCTCGCGGCACGTTCGTCGAACTCAACCGCGAGCAGGCGCTCGAGCACCAGTTGCTGCAGGACTGGGACCGTCTCCAGTACGAGCAAAGTGCGCAGAGCAAGAGCGCGCGCATCGAAAGCGTGGCCCGCAGCGACCTGAAGATGCAGGCCGTCTCGCCGGGCCGCACGCAGTATCTGTCCGCCCCCGCCGGCAGCGCGGGCGCGATGATCGACGTACCGGTGCCCACCGCGAGCGCCGCGTCCGCCCCCGCAAGCGGAGGCAAGCGATGATCCGCCGCAAGGACGCCAAGGCCAAGACCAAGGACGTGCAGTTCTCCGCGAGTCCGGTCCTGTCCGTTCGCCTGCCGATGTGGCGCTCGAAGATGCTCGTGTTCATGATCTTCGGCGCGTTTGCGTCGCTGGTCGCCCGCGCCTTCTGGATTCAGGGCCCGGGCAACGCCTTCTATCAACGCCAGGGCGAGAGCCGTTACGAACGCACACTCGAGATGTCCGCCACGCGCGGCAAGGTGTTCGACCGTAACGGTCAGGTGCTCGCCACCAGCCTCCCCGTCAAGGCCATCTGGGCCATTCCCGAAGACGTGCCAGACGACGTCTCGCCGCAGAAGGTTCGCCAGTTGGCAAAGCTGCTCGAGATGAGCGAGCCGGACCTGCGCCGCAAGCTCAACCAGGAAAAGAGCTTCGTGTACGTGAAGCGTCAGGTGCTGCCGGACGTGGCCAAGCAAGTCGCCGACCTCGACATTCCCGGCATCTACCAGCGCAAGGAATACAAGCGTTTTTATCCGGAAGGCGAAATCGCGGCGCATATCGTCGGCTTCACCAACGTCGAGGACATCGGCCAGGAAGGCGTCGAGCTGTCGATGCAGAAGGCGTTGGCCGCGACCCCGGGCAGCCGCCGCGTGATCAAGGACCGGCTCGGGCGCGTGGTCGAGGATCTCGACATCCTCGCGCAGCCGCGCGACGGTCACGACATCACCCTGTCGATCGACAGCAAGATCCAGTTCCTCACCTACAGCGAACTCAAGGACGCCATCGAGCGCACCGGCGCGAAGGCCGGCAGCGCCGTGGTGCTCGACGTCCGCACGGGCGAAGTGCTCGCGCTCGCGAACCTGCCCACCTACAACCCGAACAACCGCACGAACCTGACCGGCGCACAGCTGCGCAATCGCGTCATCACCGACACGTTCGAGCCCGGCTCGATCATGAAGCCGATCACGATCGCCGCGGCCATGGAAAACGGCTATGTCAAACCGTCGTCGACGGTGATGACGACCGGCCGCGCCAACATGTTCGGCGCGACGATCACGGACACGCACGACTACGGCCTGCTTACCGTGCAGGGCGTCATCCAGAAGTCGAGCAACATTGGCACCGCGAAGATCGCGCTGCAGATGAAACCGCAGGAAATGTGGGACATGTTCACGAGCGTCGGGCTCGGTCAGGCGCCCAAGATCGGCTTTCCCGGCGCCGTGGCGGGCCGGCTGCGGCCAGCCAAGAGCTGGCGCCCGATCGAACAGGCGACGATGGGCTACGGCTATGGCCTGTCCGCGTCGCTCATTCAGCTCGCGCGCGCCTACACCGTGTTCGCTCACGACGGCGAATTGCTGCCCATCTCGATTTACAAGACCGATGGCAGCGTCGTGAAGGGTACGCCGGTGATCTCCCCAGCCACGGCGCGCGAAGTGCGCAAGATGCTCGAGATGGTGACGTCGCCGGGCGGCACGGCCACGCGCGCGCAGGTCGTCGGCTACCGCGTGGGTGGCAAGACCGGTACCGCGTACAAGCAATCGGGCCGCGGCTACGACAAGAGCAAGTACCGTGCATCGTTCGTCGGCATGGCGCCGATGTCGGAGCCGCGCATCATCGTGGCCGTCACGCTCGACGAGCCGGGACGCGGTTCGCATTACGGCGGCGTGGCAGCCGGTCCGGCATTCGCCGCGATCGTCGGCGGCACGCTGCGGGCGTTGAACGTGGTGCCGGATTCGCCGGTGACGAAGCTCGTCGTGAGCGACAAGGTCGAGGAGAGCGAGCCATGGGCACCGTGACGCCGACGCCTCGGAACCCGGCCACGCTGGCCATGATCGCGGACGCCGCCGAGCGCGCCGTGCTCGCGCAAGCCTGGGACTGGCTGCGCCGCACGGTGCCCGCTGGCGCCACGCTGCACGCCGACAGCCGCCGCGTGGCGCCGGGCGACGTGTTCGTGGCCTACGCGGTGAAGGGCGCCGACAGCCGGGGCTTCATCGCCGACGCGGTCGAGCGCGGCGCGGCCGCCGTGCTCTGGCAGAGCGACGGCTTCACGTGGCCGGCAGCGCTTGCCGGCCTTGCCAACGTGCCGCAATTCGGCGTGCCGCGTCTCGACTGGCTCGCGGGCCCGCTCGCGGCGCTGTGGAACGGCGAGCCGAGCGTCGGCATGACGGTGCTCGGCGTGACCGGCACGAACGGCAAGACGTCGTGCAGCCAGTGGCTCTCTCAACTGCTCTCGAAAGCGGGCACGCGCAGCGCCGTGATCGGCACGCTCGGCAGCGGCTTTCCCGGCCATCTGACGGTCACCGGCTTCACCACGCCCGACGCCGTGCAACTGCAGCGCAGCCTTGCGGACCTGCGCGGGCAGGGCGCGGCCGCCGTCGCGATGGAAGTCTCGTCGCACGGCCTCTACCAGGGCCGCGTGAACGGGGTGGCGTTCGACGTCGCCGTGTTCACCAACCTCACGCAGGACCATCTCGATTACCACGGCACGATGGCCGAGTACGAAGCGGCAAAGACGCGCCTGTTCGACTGGCCAGGACTGAAAGCGGCCGTCATCAACCGTGACGACGCGATGGGGCGGCGCCTGCTCCAGCGTCTGGCCGGCAAGACGCCGGTCTACGAATTTGGCATTCACGGCGACGCGGGCTCGGCGCACGGCAACCGGGTGCTGCGCGCCGAAGACGTGCGCGCCACCACGTCTGGCACGCGTTTCACGCTGCATATCGACGACCAGAGCCAGCAGATCACGATCCCGCTCATTGGCGAATTCAACGTGAGCAATGCGCTCGCCGTGCTGGGCGCGGCGCTGGCTGCCGGCGTGCCGCAGGACGTTGCGATCGCCGGGCTGGCAACGCTCACGCCGGTGTCTGGCCGCATGGAGCAGATCGGCCAGCCGGGACAGCCGCTCGTCGTCATCGATTACGCTCATACGCCCGACGCGCTCGACAAGACACTCCACGCCCTGCGTCCGGTGGCAGCCGCACGCGGCGGCAAGCTGGTGTGCGTGTTCGGCTGCGGCGGCGATCGCGACGCGGGCAAGCGCCCGCAGATGGGCGCGGTGGCCGAGCGTCTGGCGGACGCCATCGTGCTCACGAGCGACAACCCGCGCACGGAAGCGCCGGCTGACATCATTGCGCAAATCGCCGCCGGGCTCGCACAACCCGACGCCGCGCGCCGCATCGAAGACCGCGCGAGCGCGATTTTGCAGGCCGTGCGAGCGGCGCAGGCGGCCGATGTCGTGCTGATCGCGGGCAAGGGACACGAAAGTACACAGGAAATCATGGGCAAGAAACGGCCGTTCTCCGATCAGGAGCATGCGCGTCTGGCATTGGCCGCGCGTGCGACCACGGTACGCGGAGGTGGCGAATGACGATGTGGCAGCTGAGCGACGCCCAGGCCGCCGTCACCGGGTCGCGCGTGACGGGAGCGCCGTCCACGGCGTTCGCCCGCGTCGTGACGGACAGCCGTTCGGTGCAGCCGGGCGATCTCTTTGTCGCGCTCAAGGGCGAGCGCTTCGACGCGCACGACTTTCTCGCCGACGTGGCGCGCGCGGGCGCCGCCGCGGTGGTGGCCGCGCGCGTGCCGGACGGCTTCGGGACGCCCGCCCTCGTCGTGCCGGACACCCGCATCGCGCTGGGTGAGCTCGCCGCCGCATGGCGCCGCCGGTTCGCGATTCCCGTGGTGGCGGTGACCGGCAGCAACGGCAAGACGACCGTCAAGGAAATGATCTCGGCGATCTTCGCCGAAGCGGTCGGCGCCGACGCGCGCCTGGCCACCGCGGGCAACTTCAACAACGACATCGGCCTGCCGCTCACGCTGTTCCGGCTCAAGGCGGGCGACAAGCTCGCCGTGCTCGAACTGGGCATGAATCACCCGGGCGAGACGGCGTACCTCGCGCGCATCGCGCAGCCCACGGTGGCGGTGATCAACAACGCACAGCGGGAGCACCAGGAATTCATGGTGAGCGTAGCCGCGGTGGCCGAAGAGCATGCCGCCGTGCTCGCCGCGCTGCCACCCGAGGGCACTGCCGTGTTCCCGGCCGAGAGCGAGTTCGCGCCGATGTGGCGCGAGATCGCGGGCAAGCGCCGCGTGCTCGACTTCGCGCTCGATGCGCGCGCCGCCGTCTCGGGCCGCTACGACGTGGCCACACGCGTGCTGCGCGTGGCGTCCCCCGCCGGGGAGTTCGCGCTTACGCTGCCGCTGCTTGGCGAACACAACGCCCGCAACGCGCTGGCCGCGATCGCGTGCGCGTTGGGCGCGCACGTCGACACCGGGTCGATCGCGCGGGCACTCGAAGCGTTTGCGCCCGTCAAAGGCCGTCTCCAGGTGTCGACGCTCTCCAAGGGGCGTCTCGCCGGCGTCACGCTGATCGACGACACCTATAATGCGAACCCCGATTCGGTCCGGGCCGCAATCGACGTACTCGCTCAAACGCCGGCGCCGCGCGTGCTGGTGCTGGGCGACATGGGGGAAGTGGGCGACAACGGCCCGGCGTTCCATCGGGAAGTGGGCGAATATGCGGCGCAGCGCGGCGTCGATCGCCTGCTCGGGATGGGCGAGCTGACGCAAGCGGGCGTTGCCGCCTTCGGCGACGGCGGCGAGCATTTCGCGGACGTCGTGTCGCTCGTGGCCGAACTGAATGCCACATTGAGCGCGCCGGCGACGGTGCTGGTGAAGGGAAGCCGCTTCATGCGGATGGAGCGCGTGCTCGAAGCATTGCGCGCGACGAATGAAACCGCGGGCGGCGACGCCCCGGCCAAGTGATAAAGGATTGATGGAATGTTGCTGACGTTGGCGCAATGGCTGCAAGCGGATGCGAGCTATTTGCGCGTGTTCAACTACCTGACGTTTCGGGCCGTGATGGCAAGCCTCACGGCGCTGGTGATCGGGCTCGCTTTCGGGCCGATGGTCATCCGCAAGCTGACCGAAATGAAGGTGGGCCAGGCCGTGCGCACCGACGGCCCGCAGACTCACCTCGTGAAGTCGGGTACGCCCACGATGGGCGGTGTGCTGATTCTCATCGGCATTACCGTGGCCACGCTGCTGTGGGCCGATCTGAGCAACCGTTTCGTCTGGATCGTGCTGCTGGTCACCCTGGGCTTCGGCATCATCGGCTGGATCGACGATTATCGGAAGGTCGTCTACAAGGATCCGCGCGGCATGTCGTCGCGCGAGAAGTATTTCTGGCAATCGCTGATCGGCCTGTTTGCGGCGATCTACCTGGCGTTCTCGGTCTCCGAGACGAGCAACCTGAAGGTGTTCGAGCTGTTTATCGGCTGGGTGCGCGACGGTTTCCCGCTGGGATTGCCGCCGAAGGCCGACTTCATCGTGCCGTTCTTCAAGACGATGAGCTACCCGCTCGGCGTGTTCGGCTTCATCGCGCTCACCTATTTTGTCATCGTGGGCTCGTCCAACGCCGTTAACCTCACGGACGGTCTCGACGGCCTGGTCATCATGCCCGTCGTGCTCGTGGGGGCGGCGCTCGGCGTGTTCGCTTACGTAATGGGCAACGTGGTGTATTCGAAGTACCTGCTGTTCCCGCACATTCCGGGCGCGGGCGAGCTGCTCGTGTTCTGTTCGGCGATGTCCGGCGCGGGGCTGGCGTTCCTGTGGTTCAACACGCATCCGGCACAGGTCTTCATGGGGGACGTCGGCGCGCTCGCGCTCGGCGGCGCGCTCGGCACGGTGGCGGTGATCGTGCGTCAGGAAATCGTGCTGTTCGTGATGGGCGGCGTGTTCGTGGCCGAGACGCTGTCGGTCATGCTGCAGGTGACGTGGTTCAAGTACACGAAGCGGCGGTTCGGCGAGGGGCGACGCATCTTCAAGATGGCGCCGCTGCACCACCACTTCGAACTGTCGGGCTGGAAAGAAACGCAGGTGGTGGTCCGTTTCTGGATCATCACACTGATGCTGGTGCTGATCGGCCTGTCCACGCTCAAGCTGCGCTGAGCGCGGCGGCAGCAGGCAAGCGATGCATTCGCAGGTGGTTTTGAAACGATAAAAGGGAAAGAGCGACGTGTTCGGCGAGAAGTTTGGTGAATCCTGGCAACCGCGTGTCCTGATCCTGGGTCTGGGAGAGTCCGGCCTGGCGATGGCGCGTTGGTGCGCGCGTTACGGCTGCCGTGTGCGCACGGCCGACACGCGCTTTGCCTCGGCGGATTCGTCGAATGTGCCGCCGAACCTCGCCACGCTGCGCGCCGAGGCGCCGCAAGCCGAATTCATCGGCGGCGCGTTCGCCGACCGGATCGATGCATTGCTCGACGACATCGAGCTCATCGGCATCAGCCCGGGCCTCTCGCCGCTCGCGCCCGACACCGCCGCGCTGCTGGCCGAGGCCGCCGAGCGCGGCGTGCCGGTTTGGGGCGAGATCGAATTCTTCGCGCAGGCGCTGCGCCACATGCAGGCGACGAGCGGCTACGCGCCGAAGGTGCTCGCGATCACGGGCACGAACGGCAAGACCACGACCACGAGCCTCACGGGATTACTGTGCCGGCGCGCCGGCAAGCGCACGGCCGTGGCCGGCAACATCAGCCCGACCGCGCTCGACCGGCTTACCGAGTGCATCGCCGACGCCACGCTGCCCGACGTCTGGGTGCTCGAACTCTCCAGCTTCCAGCTCGAGACGACGCACTCGCTCGCACCCGACGCGGCCGCGATCCTCAACATCACGCAGGACCACCTGGACTGGCATGGCGACATGGCGTCCTATGCCGCGGCCAAGGCACGTATTTTCGGCGCGCAGACCGTGCGCGTGCTCAATCGCGACGATGCGCGCGTGATCGCGTTTGCGTCGCCCGAGGCCAACGTCGTGACCTTCGGCACGGGCAAGCCCGACGCCGTGGGGGACTTCGGCCTGGAGATGGAAGGCGGCATGTGGTGGCTCGTCGAGGGCTTCACGCGCGACGACGCGCCGCCCGCGCCCAGGCGCCGCAAGGCGCAGGCCGTGGAAGCGAGCGTCGAGGTGCTGGGCAAGCGCCTCATGCCGGCCGACGCGCTGCGCATCCGCGGCCAGCACAACGCGGCCAATGCGCTGGCCGCGCTCGCGCTCGCGCGCGCCATCGACCTGCCGATGGCCAAGCTGCTGCACGGCCTGCGCGAATACCCGGGCGAGCCGCACCGCGTCCAACTCGTGGCCACCCTCAACGAGGTGGAGTACTACGACGACAGCAAGGGCACCAACGTGGGCGCGACGGTCGCCGCGATCACCGGGCTGCAGAAGACGCTGCTGCTGATCGCCGGCGGCGACGGCAAGGGGCAGGACTTCTCGCCGCTGGCCAACCCGGTCGCGCACCATGCGCGCGCCGTGCTGCTCATTGGCCGCGACGCGCCGCTGCTGCGTGAAGCGCTGGCCGACACGGGCGTCGAACTGATCGACGCTCCCACGCTCGAAGCCGCCACGCGCGAAGCGGCCCGCCTCGCCCAGCCCGGCGACGCGGTGCTGCTCTCGCCGGCCTGCGCCAGTCTGGACATGTTCCGCAACTACGAGCATCGGGCGCAGGTGTTTCGCGACACCGTGGTTGATCTGGCCGCCGAGGCGGGGGTGATGCTATGAGCCGTATCAAGTCGTTCTTCAGCAAGAAGCGCCAGGCCGGCTTCGCCGGCGCGGGCTCGGCCACGGCCCCGGGCGCGGCGACCCATGCCGCGAGCCGCACGCTCAACGGCATCAAGCCGACGCGCTCGCGCATGCTCGAATACGACCACGCGCTGATGTGGGTGGTCATCGCGCTGCTCTCGCTCGGACTGGTGATGGTGTACTCGGCGTCGGTCGCGCTGCCCGATTCGCCGAAGTACAGCGGCTACTCGACGTTCCACTTTCTCGGCCGCCATATCGTGTCGCTCACGATGGGCCTCACGGCTGCGGCGATCACGTTCCGCATTCCGGTCAAGACGCTGGACAAGCTCGCGCCGAAGCTGTTCCTGCTCGCACTGGTACTGCTCGTGATCGTGCTGATCCCGCACGTGGGCAAGGGCGTGAACGGCTCGAAGCGCTGGATTCCGTTCGGCGTGCTCAACCTGCAGCCGTCCGAGATCATGAAGCTCGCGGTCACCCTGTACGCCGCGAACTACACCGTGCGCAAGCAGGAATTCATGCAGAGCTTCGGCAAGGGCTTCCTGCCGATGGGCATCGCCGTGGTGTTCGTCGGCTTGCTGCTGCTGCTCGAGCCCGACATGGGCGCGTTCATGGTGGTGGCCGCGATCGCGATGGGCATTCTGTTCCTCGGCGGGGTGAACGGCCGGCTCTTCGGCGGCCTGGCGCTCACCGCGGTGGGCACGTTCGCCATGCTGATCTGGCTCTCGCCATGGCGCCGCGAGCGGATCTTCGCGTATCTCGATCCGTGGCGCGAAGACTACGCGCTGGGCAAGGCGTACCAGCTCACGCACTCGCTCATCGCGTTCGGGCGGGGGGAATGGACCGGTGTGGGCCTGGGCGGCAGCATCGAGAAACTGCACTACCTGCCCGAAGCGCATACCGACTTCATCCTCGCGGTGATCGGCGAGGAGTTCGGATTCGTGGGCGTGCTCGTCGTCATCCTGCTGTTCTACTGGCTGGTGCGGCGCGCGTTCGAGATCGGCCGCCAGGCCCTCGCGCTCGAGCGCACCTTCGCGGGTCTGCTCGCCAAGGGCGTGGGCGTGTGGCTGGGCGCGCAGACCTTCATCAACATGGGCGTGAACCTCGGCCTGCTGCCGACCAAGGGGCTGACGCTGCCGCTGGTGAGCTACGGCGGCTCCGGGATCCTGCTCAACTGCGTGGCCGTCGCGATCCTGCTGCGGGTGGATTACGAGAACCGCGTGCTGATGCGGGGAGGCAAGGTATGACCGAGCGCGCAACCGCGATGCCCGCGCCGCAGACGAAGACGCGCACGCTGCTGGTCATGGCCGGCGGCACGGGCGGTCACGTCTTCCCGGGGCTCGCGGTCGCCAACTTCCTGCGGGTGCAGGGCTGGCGCGTGGTCTGGCTCGGCAACCCGAACGGCATGGAAGCCACGCTCGTGCCGAAGTACGACATTCCGATGGAATTCGTGAAGTTCGGCGGGCTGCGCGGCAAAGGGCTGGCGACCAAGTTCCTGCTGCCGTTCAACCTGCTGCGCGCGTTCTGGCAAAGCCTGGGCGCGATTCGCCGTGCGAAGCCGAGCGTGGTGCTCGGCATGGGCGGGTACATCACGTTCCCGGCCGGCATGATGGCCTCGCTGCTGGGCCGCCCGCTCGTGCTGCACGAGCAGAACTCGGTGGCGGGGCTCGCGAACAAGGTGCTCGCGCGCGTGGCGGACAAGGTGCTGCTGGCCTTCCCGGACACCATTGCGGGCGGCGAGTGGGTGGGCAACCCGATCCGCGCCGACTTCGACCACATGGCGCCGCCGGCCGAGCGCTACAACGCACGTAGCGGGCCGCTGCGCATTCTCGTCGTGGGCGGCAGCCTGGGCGCCACGGTGCTCAACGAGATCGTGCCGAAGGCGCTGGCCCGGCTGCCGCGCGAAGCACGCCCGGTCGTCACGCACCAGGCGGGCGTGAAACATATTCAGACGCTGCAGGCGAATTACGCCGCGGCGGGGGTGACGGTCGAAGCCGTGCCGTTCATCGACGACATGGTCGCGGCCTACGCGGCGGCGGATCTGGTGATCTGCCGCGCGGGCGCGATGACGGTGGCCGAAGTGGCCGCGGCCGGGGTGGCGGCGCTCTTCGTGCCGTTCCCGCACGCGGTCGACGACCACCAGACGACCAATGCGCGTTTTCTCGCCGACAAGGGCGCGGCAACGCTGATCGACCAGCGAGAGCTGTCGGTCGAGACCCTGACCGAGTGGCTGCGCCGTCAGACGCGCGAATCGCTGCTCGCGATGGGAGAAAAAGCCAGGGCGCTCGCCAAGCCGGACGCCACCGAGCAGGTGGCGCGCGTGTGCGCGGCCCTGGCCAAGGATTGAAATGAAACACATCGTCAAGCACATTCACTTCGTCGGCATTGGCGGCTCGGGCATGAGCGGCATTGCCGAGGTGCTGCTCAACCTGGGCTACCAGGTGAGCGGCTCCGATCTCGGCGAGAACGCGCTCACGCAGCGTCTTGCCAGTCTCGGTGCGCGCATCGCCCGCGGCCATGCGGCCGAACATATCGACGGCGCGGACGCCATCGTGGTGTCCACCGCCGTGACGGCGGACAATCCGGAGGTGCTGGCTGGCCGCGCCCGTCAGATCCCCATCGTGCCGCGCGCGCTGATGCTCGCGGAGCTCATGCGTCTGAAGCAGGGCATCGCGATCGCCGGCACGCACGGCAAGACGACCACCACGAGCCTGGTGGCGAGCGTGCTCGGCCAGGGCGGCCTCGATCCGACCTTCGTCATCGGCGGGCGCCTGAACAGCGCCGGCGCCAACGCGAAGCTTGGCACGGGCGACTTCATCGTGGTCGAGGCCGACGAGTCGGACGCTTCGTTCCTGAATCTGAATCCGGTCATCGAAGTCATCACGAACATCGATGCCGATCACATGGACACCTACGGGCACGACTTCGCGCGCCTGAAGCAGTCCTTCGTGGCGTTCACCCAGCGTCTGCCGTTCTACGGCATTGCCGTGCTGTGCGTGGACGACCCGAACGTGCGCGAGATCCTGCCGTTCGTCTCCAAGCCGATCGTGCGCTACGGCCTGTCGGAAGACGCGCAGGTGCGCGCCATCGACGTGCGCGCGCAGGGCGCTCAGATGCGCTTTACCGCGCTGCGCCGGTTCGGCGCCGGCGCCCCGCCGCTCGATATCACGCTGAATCTGCCGGGCGAGCACAACGTGCGCAACGCGCTGGCCGCCATCGCGATCGCGACCGAACTCGAGGTGCCCGACGCCGCGATCCAGCAGGCGCTGGCCGAGTTCAACGGCGTGGGCCGGCGCTTCCAGCGCTACGGCGAGATCGCGCTGCCCAAGGCGAGCGGAGCGGGCACGTTCACGCTGATCGACGACTACGGGCATCACCCGGTCGAAATGGCCGCGACGCTGGCGGCCGCGCGCGGCGCGTTTCCGGGCCGTCGCATCGTGCTGGCGTTCCAGCCGCATCGCTACACGCGCACGCGCGACTGCTTCGAAGACTTCGTGAAGGTGCTCTCCGAGGCCGACGCCGTGGTGCTCGGCGAAGTGTATTCGGCCGGTGAAGCGCCCATTGTGGCCGCCGACGGCCGTGCGCTCGCCCGTGCGCTGCGCGTGGCGGGCAAGGTCGAGCCGGTTTTCGTGGAGGATGTCGCGCAGTTGCCCGACGCCATTGTGCAAGTCGCCCGCGCGGGCGACGTCGTGATCACCATGGGTGCCGGCTCGATCGGCGCGGTGCCCGGCAAGTTGCAAGTCCAGCAAGGAGTTTGACGTGAGTGCTTTCGATCCGAAGCGTTTCGGCAAGGTTGGCGTCCTGATGGGCGGGCGCTCGGCCGAGCGTGAGATCTCGCTGATTTCGGGCAACGGCGTGCTCGAAGCACTGCGCTCGCGCGGCGTGGACGCCCACGCTTTCGACACCGGCACGCACGACCTGGCGGCGCTCGCCGCACAGAAGTTCGACCGCGTGTTCATCGCGTTGCACGGCCGTTATGGTGAAGACGGCACGCTGCAGGGCGCGCTCGAGCATCTGGGCATTCCGTACACCGGCAGCGGCGTGCTGGCGTCCGCGCTGGCGATGGACAAGGAAATGACCAAGCGCGTGTGGATCAACGAAGGGCTGCCCACGCCGCGCTTCACGATGCTGTCGGCCGACAGCGATTTCGACGCCGTCGCGCGCGACCTCGGTCTGCCGCTGATCGTCAAGCCGTCGCGCGAGGGCTCGACCATCGGACTGACGAAGGTCACCGACGCGTCCCAGTTGAAGGCCGCCTACGAGAAGGCCGCCGCGCTCGACCCCGACGTGCTCGCCGAGGAGTTCATCGATGGCGACGAGCTCACCGTGCCCGTGCTCGGCGTGGGCACGAAGGGCGCGGCCGCGGCGCGCTCGCTGCCGGTGATCCGCATCGTGGCGCCCGACGCGAACTACGACTACCAGAACAAGTATTTCAAGGACGACACCCGCTACGAGTGCCCGCCGCCGCTGTCGGTGTCGTTGCAGGAAGAGGTGCAGCGCCTCGTGCTGCGCGCGTACCTCGTGCTGGGCTGCCGCGGCTGGGCGCGCGCCGACGTGATGCTGCGCAAGCGCGACAACAAGCCGTTCCTGCTGGAGATCAATACGTCGCCGGGCATGACCGGCCACTCGCTGGTGCCGATCTCGGCGCGCGCGGCGGGCCTGTCATACGAAGACCTGGTGTTGGAAATTCTGGCCACCGCGACGCTCGACCTGCATCCGAACGCGCAGTGGAAGCCCGAGTAAAACCTTGATCGCGTTGAACAACGCCCTGATACGGAAAGCGAATCGCCATGTGGCACAACGTACGCCTGCTCAACGCCATCGCGAGTGCGCTCGTCGCACTCGTCGTGCTGGCGGCGCTCGCGGCGGGCGGCCACTGGCTGATCCAGCGGCCGATCTTCACGCTCAAGGCGATTCAGATCGATGGAGACGTGGCCCACATCAACGGGCCGACCTTGCGCGCCAATGCGGTCTCGCGCCTCAAGGGCAACTTCTTCACGATCGATCTGGACGCCACGCGGGCGGCGTTCGAGGCGGTGCCGTGGGTGCGGCATGCGAGCGTGCGGCGCGTCTGGCCCAATCAGCTTGCGGTGACCATCGAGGAGTACAAGCCGCTCGCCACGTGGAACGACGGCCGTCTGGTGAGTGTGGACGGCGAGCTTTTCGCGGCGAACCTGGCCGAAGCGGAGGACGACGGCAAGTTGCCGGAGTTCGCGGGCCCGCCGGGCAGCGAAAAGGATGTCACGGCGCGCTACTACGACTTCGTGAAGTGGTTCGCGCCGCTGAACATGAAACCCGAGGCGGTGACGCTGTCGAACCGGTACGCCTGGGGCGTGCGACTCGCCGGCGGGCTGCAACTGGCGCTGGGACGCGAGCGTACGCCCGAGACCCTGTCCACGCGCAGCCGCCGCTTCGTGCAGGCGTATCCGCAGGTGGCGGCACGCTGGGGCAACCAGATCGAGTACGCCGATCTGCGTTATCCGAACGGTTTTGCAGTACGGGCCGCGGGCATGCGGTTCTTGAGCGAAGAGCAGGCCAAGAAACTTGCCGCGACACCGCCGCAAAAGCGGGATTCGCAGAAGCCGGCGACGAAACCCGCCGCCCGGGCGCTGCGAAGCCAGTGAGACTTCAGGACTTACACACGCTATGAGCAAAGATTACAAGGATCTGTTGGTCGCCCTCGATATCGGCACGTCGAAAGTCGTGGCGGTGGTGGCCGAGCTGCGCCCTGAAGGCCGCTATGAAGTGATCGGCCTCGGCCAGAGCGAATCGCGAGGCCTGAAAAAGGGCGTCGTCGTCAACATCGAGGCCACGGTGCAGTCCATTCAGCGTGCGCTCGAAGAGGCCGAGCTGATGGCGGACTGCAAGATCACCAACGTGTTTACCGGCATTGCCGGCAGCCACATCCGCAGCTTCAACTCGAGCGGCATGGTCGCGATCAAGGACAAGGAGGTGACGCAGGCCGACGTGGCGCGCGTCATCGAGACGGCCAAGGCGATCAACATTCCGACCGATCAGCAGGTGCTGCACATCCTCACGCAGGAATTCATCATCGACGGCCAGGAGGACGTGCGCGAGCCGATCGGCATGAGCGGCATCCGTCTCGAAGTGAAGGTCCACATCGTGACCGGGGCCGTGTCGGCCGCCCAGAACATCGTGAAGTGCGTGCGTCGCTGCGGCCTCGAAGTCAACGATCTGATTCTGCAGCCGCTCGCCTCGAGCATCTCGGTGCTCACGGAAGACGAGAAGGAACTGGGCGTGGTGCTCATCGACATCGGCGGCGGCACGACCGACATCGCGATTTTCAGCGAGGGCGCGATCCGCCACACGGCCGTCATTCCGATCGCCGGCGACCAGATCACCAGCGACATCGCGATGGCCGTGCGCACGCCGACGCCGGACGCCGAGGACATCAAGATTCAGCACGGTATCGCCAAGCAGTCGCTGGCCGATCCGGACGAGATGATCGAAGTGCCGGGGTTGGGCGAGCGCGGTCCGCGCACGCTCTCGCGTCAGGCGCTCGCTGCGGTGATCGAGCCGCGCGTGGAAGAACTGTTCTCGCTCGTGCAGCAGGTCGTGCGCGAGTCGGGATACGAAGAACTGCTGTCCTCGGGCATCGTGCTCACGGGCGGCGCCGCGATGATGCCGGGCATGGTCGAGCTGGGCGAGGACATCTTCCTCAAGCCGGTGCGTATCGGGGTGCCCGAGTATGCCGGCGGCCTCGCTGACGTGGTGCGCAGCCCGCGCTACGCCACGGCGATGGGGCTGCTGCTCGAAGGGCGATCCCAGCGCATGCGCGGCCGCAAGGTCGCGGTGCAGTCGGGACAGGCGAACCAGGTCTGGACGCGCATGCGTGATTGGTTCTTCAGCAATTTCTGAAGCTGTTTTTTGAGGGGTGCGGATTCGGCATTGACGACACGCGTGGCTTACCCGAGCGACATGTGACCCGCGATTCCGGATCTGTTTTTAATTC
>NZ_NJGW02000035.1:0-26011 GCF_002216225.1 Pandoraea sp. CB10b_02 | reverse complement strand
ATCTCATGTCGGTTGCTTGCATGAATCCGAGTTGAGGGTGGTGCAGAAAATTTCAAGTGCGCAAGGGCCGGATCAATAGCGCCGGGTAGAAGCCGTCAAGCCACTGCTTGTCGGCCGGCGTGCTGGCAATGCTGTCGATGGGCACCACGGCGTCCTCGTCGATCAGCGTGAAGACGTCGGCGGCGGCCAACACGGCCACCTGTGGCGGCGTGCCGGCCTTGGCGGCGGTCAGCGCCTTGACGACGGAATCCTGATAGGTGCCGGCGTACACCGGTTTCACCTTGATGGAAGGATGCGCCTTCTCGAAGTCCGCCACCAGATCGTTGATGATCTTCGTCACCGGACCGCCCACGGCCACCGGATAGTAGAACGTGAGCTCGACCGGCTTTTGCTGGGCCATCGCCGGGCCCGCCAGCCCCGTCAGACCGTTCAGTGCCAGCGCGGCCGCGCCGGCCGCAAACGTTTTCATCATCGTGCGTCGCATGTCGCTAGGTTCCCCATGTCAGCGTGGTGATAGATGTGTGCTAGGCCGCCATCGGGTCGGCGGCAGCCGGCTCGGCCGGCAAGCGCGCGCCCGAGGCGGCATCGAACAGGTGCTGGTCGGCGCGGTCCCATTGCAGGCCGATGGGCTCGCCCCGCGCGAACGGCCGATGCCCCGGCACGCGCGTGGCGATTTCGCCCGCGTCGCCGAGCGTGCAGGCCACGAGCGTGTCCGCCCCCAGATACTCGACGGCGCCGACCGTCGCGAGCACCGCGCCGGCCGAGCCCGGCGGCACCGCGCGCACATGCTCCGGACGCAGGCCGAGCAGCGCGGCGTCGCGCGCGCCTGCTACGGCGAGCGCGGGGCCGGTCTGGCCGGCGGGCACGAGCGCGTCGCCGTGCCGCACGAGACGCAGCAATTGCATGGGCGGCGTGCCGATGAAGCTCGCGGCGAACGGCGTGGCAGGCGCGGCGTAAAGCGTATGGGGCGCGCCCCACTGTTCGATGCGACCATTGCGCAGGAGCACGACCTGATCGGCCATGCTCATCGCCTCGGTCTGATCATGCGTGACGTACACGAGCGTCATGCCGAGCTGCCGTTGCAGCGCGCGGATTTCGCGACGCATCTCCTGGCGCAGTTGCGCGTCGAGGTTCGAGAGCGGTTCGTCCATCAGGCAGACCGACGTCTCGGCGATCACGGCGCGACCAAGCGCCACGCGCTGCTGCTGCCCGCCGGAGAGCTGCGACGGCTTGCGCTCCAGATACGGCTCGAGTCCGAGCAGCGACGCCACGCGCGCCAGACGCCGCGGGTAGTCGCGCGCGGGCTCGCCGCGCACGCGAAGGCCGAACAGCAGGTTCTCGCGCACCGACAGATGTGGGAACAGCGCGTATGACTGGAACACCATGGAGAGCCTGCGGCGCGCGGGCGGCAGCTCGGTCACGTCGACGCCGCCGAGCACGATGCGACCGCTCGTCGGCGTCTCGAGCCCGGCGATCATGCGCAGCAACGTGGACTTGCCGCAGCCTGACGGACCGAGCAGCACGACGAGGGAGCCGGCGTCGGCGGAAAAACTCACGTCGGCCAGCGCGAGCGTATTGCCCCACTGCTTGCTGACGGAATCGATGACGAGCGATGACATGGCCGGAGATGCGCAGCGCCGCCCCGCCTTGCGTGCGAGCGGCTGGATCGGAAAACCCCGACCATAACCGGCCAGCGATGGCAGTTTGATGACATCTCGCGAGGTTCACACTGGCGCCGCCCGCCCGGGCAGGCCGCTCGCCGGATCTCAGGCGGCTGCCTGGCGGCGTCTGGCGCGCAGCAGCGCCTTGGAAATGATGCGTGTCTCGGAGCTCGCCGCGCCGGTGCGGCGCGCCACGGCGTCGCGAAAGAAACGCCGCGTCTCGTCGGCGACGGTCTCGCGCTCGTTGTCCATCGTGAGAATGTGATAGCTCTCGCCGAGCAGGCATTTCTGCTTCACTGCGGACGACACGCCGTTGTAGACCAGGCGCGCGTTATGCGGGCTCGACGTATCATCGTCGACCGCGTGAATGACGAGGCAATCGGCCGTCACCCGCCCGAGGCGCTCGCGCACGTGAGCCGCCAGACGCCGCGCATTGTAGAGATGGGCGAGCGGCAGCGAGGCGGCGCCGACCTCGGAGGCGTCGTGCTCGGACATCGACTTGGCCACGCGCGCGCGCAGCGCTTCGTTCTTCAGGCCGAACGGCGCCTTCTCCTGATAGCGATAGCGATTGCGCAGCGGCGTGTGATAGACGAGATCGATGAGCGGGTAATACCAGGGAATGGTCCAGCCGTCATACACCAGCGTGACCGCGAGCAGCGAAAGCGCCGTCACGTCCGGCTCCTCCTGGGCGACGGCGAGACTCAGCGTCGCGCCCATGCTCAGCCCGCACACCGACACGGTGACGTGCGTGTCGCGAAGCTCGCGATACTTCGCGCGCGCGGCGGCGATCCACGCGCGCCAGTTCGTGCATGGCGTACCGAGCCCATAGCCCTCGATGTGCGGCACGCACACGGTGTATCCGTCGCGATGCAGCGCCTTGGCGACCGGGCGCATTTCGAGCGGCGTACTCGACAGTCCCGGCAGCAACAGCACGGCATGCGAGCCGCCCTTGTAGAAAATCGATTCCTGAAACATGCTCAAACTCCGCCCGAGACGATCGGCGCCTCGCTGACTTCTCCCGCGTTCGCCGCCGGCGCGAGCGTATGCAACGGCGTGACCGGACGCACCGTCGGCCCGGCATGCAGACGCAAGATGACATAGGTGCCGACGTGCGCGCGGAAATACTGCAACTCGCAATGAAACACCTCGTAGCCGCCTTCGCGCGTGCGGATGCGCAGGTTGTGCGCGCCGTGCTGCGGACGCTCGCCGTCCGCGCTGAAGAGTCCCGCCAGGCGCGCCGCGTCCTCGGGATGCAGCAGCGCGCGCAGTCCGTCGCGCTTGACGACCTCGGGCGTGACGCCGGTCGCGCGGCGGAAATGCTCGTCGACGAACTCGTAATGCGTGGCCGGGTTGGCCAGATAGAAGATGGTGTCGAGGTGCTTCGTCAGATAGGTCATCAGCGCGTTGCCGAGCTGGACCGAATCGGACAGCACCATGCGTTCGTTCTCCGCGCGCAGCAACATGTCGTAGCGCGTCTGCGCGACTTCGGCAATCAGCTCGGCGCGATACTGCGCACGGCGCAGGCGCTCGATGAGCACGACCGCGAGCGGGGTGATCGTCAGGAATCCGGTCACGATCATGACGTCGCGCCGGTCGAGCATGGCGATGTCGCGAAACGGCGGCACGAAGAAGAAATCGAAGATCGGGATGCTGATGAGCATTGCCATGATGGCCGGCCCCAGCCCCCAGGTGAACTCGACGATGATGACCGCGCAGGCGAAGAACACGCCCGGCATGGCATGATCGAGCACCGGGTGCATCAGGCTGCGTAGAAGAAACGCAGCAAATACCACCATTAACGCGCCGACGTAGCGTTTGGCGCCGGGCTCCGCCCAACGTCGGGCGTTTCTGATTTCCATGATTCCCCGCCGGGAGCTGCCCGGCGCTCAATAATCCGAGGATGCCGTCGGGACGACGGTGTGGCTGTTACAAAATATTACGGATTATCGCACGCCGCTTGCGGGCCACCTGATCCGGCAAACCCTGACGCAGTGGCTTCCCGGCAACATGGCGAGGACGGCGCGCGAAGGGAGCGCGAAGGGAGCACGAAGGGAGCACGAACGGAGCGCGAACGGCGCCGGTGCCCGGCCCGCGGCATGGTGCTCGGCAGGCGTACTGCGGCCCGAATGTCGGCTCGCAGGCGGGCGAAAACCCTGAAAACCCATGGAATACAAGGACTTGCCGCGAGCACCGGTGGGTTTCGCGGGGTGCTCAGCGCAGCATGAAGGACATGGCGGACAGACAGTTCAGGACGCGCACGGCCGCCTCGACGCTCGCCGCCTCGTACTGCAACGTCACGCCATCCACGCGCTCGAGCGTCGGCCACTGGCAGAACAGGTCGGCGAGCGCCGTGGTCTGCGCCTGCAAGCGCACCTCCACGGGGGTCGGCACCACATACGGATGCCACTTGCGCGGGTCCGACAGCGACTCCTTCGCCGCCTCGCGGATCAGATCGCACGACTGACTCGGGGTGAGCGTCATGCCGCTGCCCTGCCCCCAGGCCGCCTTCGTCTGCACGAAGCGGGCATGCGGGAAAATCAGTTGCGTCTCCTCACAGAAGACGTCGTCGCCGCTGGCCATGACCACCGGCACGCCGCGCTCGCCGGCAAGCGCGCCGTAGAGCATGGCCTCGCTCGCCTCCGCGCCGCCCAGCCACACGCGGGCAAAGGCAAAGCTGTTGATGGTGTGCGCGAGGATGCCCGCGCTTTGCGCCTTGCCGTGATAGCCGATCATGAAAACCGCATCGCAGCCGGCCTCCACGCCCGAGACCATGCCGAGATAGCGCGGCTTGCCCAGCACGATGCGCGCCCGCGGATCGAGTTCGTCGGGCAACAGATTGCGAAAGCCGCCATGCGAGTCGTTGACCATGACTTCGGTGGCCCCGCCCGCGAAGGCGCCCTCGACGGCCGCGTTGGCTTCGCGCGTCATCCAGCGGCGGGCGCGTTCGTATTCGCCGTTGCCAGCGCGGGTCTGTTCGGCGTGAAAGACGCCCGCGACGCCTTCGATATCGGCGGAGATCAGGATTCGCATGATGTCGACATGTCCGGTGACAGGCTTACAGCGCGGCCCAGTCGGGCAGCACGTCCGCGAGTGCGCGGCGCACATGGCCGTCGCGCCCCAGCACGGATTCGGCCGCAAAGAGCGCGTGCAGGATCGCCTGCTCGGTGGCGTCCGCCGTAGCCTGGAAAATGGGGTCGAGCAGGGCATCGGGAACGAGCGCCGCCGGCGCCACGCGGCCCTGCGCGTCGTAAGGCACCGTATATCCGGTCGTGAACGCCAGCGCGACGTCGCCGCTGCCGTGACCGTACACGGAGCCGGTGCGTGCCAGTCCCGCGCCGGTGCGCGCGGCAACGCGGCGCAACTGACGCGCATCGAGGGGCGCGTCGGTGGCAACCAGCATGATGATCGAGCCGCGCTCGGGTGCGGCGCTCTGCTCGGGTTGCGCGAGCCGCGCGTCGAGCACAGGCCCGACATGGCGCCCCGCAATGACCAGCTGCGACGGCCGGCCGAAGTTCGACAGCACCAGTACGCCAACGGTAAAGGTCGCCCCGGCCGTCTCGACGATGCGCGAGGCCGAACCGATGCCACCCTTGAGCCCGAAGCTCGACATGCCGCGGCCTGCGCCGACCGCGCCCTGCGCGAAATCCGGCGAGGCTTGCGCGAGCGCCTGCGCGTAGTGCGCCTCGTTGACGCCGAATGCCTGCATGTCGTTCAGGTAGCCGTCGTTGCATTCGAACACGGCGGGATTGAGCGACGCGCCTGCGCGCCCGATGTCCGGATTCGCCGCGATGGCCGCGCGCAGTTGCGCGAGCACCACATGGCTCACGGAGAACGTGTTGGTGAGCGCGATAGGGGTCTCGACGACGCCCAGCTCGTCGATCTGCATCAGGCCGACGCTCTTGCCGAAGCCGTTGATCACCGCCGCGGCGGCGGGCACCTTGGCGCGAAACGGGTCCCAGTGCGCGGCCGGTCCGGTGGCCGCGGCCGTGGCGCTTGCCGCCGGGCTCGGGCATACCACGCTCACCCCCGTTTGCAGGGGGCCGTCCGCGAGCGTCGCATGGCCCACGTAGACGCCGGGCACGTCCGAGATCGCGTGACGCGGCCCGGCGGGCAGCAGCCCCACGTAGGGGGCGCCGAACAGAGCTTCGCGAGGGTCCGACGTAGGCGTCATGGCTTGCATCCGCCGCGGGGCGCGGCAGTTCCGTCAATGCCGGTCGAGTTTCGGATCGAGCGCGTCGCGCAGGCCGTCGCCCAGCAGGTTGAAGGCGAGCACGGTCAGGAAAATGGCCAGGCTCGGGAAGATGGCGATATGCGGGGCGTTGACCATGTCGGCGCGCGCTTCGTTGAGCATGGCGCCCCACTCGGGCGTGGGCGGCTGCGCGCCCAGACCGAGGAACGACAGGCTGGCGGCCGTGATGATCGACGTCCCGATACGCATGGAGAAGTACACCACAATCGACGAGACCGTGCCCGGCAGGATGTGACGCATGATGATCGTCCAGTCCGACGCCCCGATCGAGCGCGCCGCTTCGATATACGTCATGTGCTTGAGCACGAGCGTGTTGCCGCGCACCAGGCGCGCGAAAGCCGGTATCGAGAAGATGGCCACGGCCACGATCACGTTGATCATGCCGTTGCCCAGCACGGCCACCACGCCGATGGCGAGCAGGATGCCCGGGAAAGCGAACAGCACGTCGGAGATGCGCATGACGATGCGATCCCACCAGCCTTCGTAATAGCCCGCGAGCAGCCCGAGCACGGTGCCGACCACGGCCCCGAGTGCGACCGAGCCGAAGCCGGCGGCAAGCGAGATGCGCGTGCCGGCGAGCACGCGGCTGAAAATGTCGCGCCCGAGCGAATCGACGCCGAACCAGTGCTTCGCGGACGGCCCCGCGTTCAGGGCGTCGTAGTCGAAGAAGTTCTCCGGATCGAACGGCACGAGGTGGGGCGCGAGGATCGCGATGACGACCAGCGCCAGCACGAACACGCCGGCCACGAGGGCGATGTGCTGCTTCTTGAACTTGCGCCAGAACTCGCGCCACGGCGTGCGCACGCGATGGTTGCCGACGGAAGCCGCCGCAGGGGCGGCCGTGGTAGGTTGACCCGCGTTCATCGTGCGTGCCTCACTTGTAGCGAATGGTCGGGTTGATGACGGCATAAAGCACGTCGACCACGAGGTTGATCAGAATGAACTCGAGCGAGAACAACAGCACCAGCGCCTGAATCACCGGGTAGTCGCGCATCTCGACCGAATCGACCAGCAGGCGTCCGAGCCCCGGCCAGTTGAACACCACCTCGACGACGATCGAGCCGCCGAGCAGAAAACCGAACTGCAGCCCCATCATGGTGACGACGGGGATCATGGCGTTGCGAAGCGCGTGCTTGAACACCACGCGCATTTCGTTGAGGCCCTTCGCACGCGCCGTGCGCACGAAGTCCTCGTGCAGCACCTCGACGAAGGCCGAGCGCGTGAAGCGCGCCATGACGGCCGCGACGGCCGCGCCCAGGGTGATCGACGGCAGGATGTAGCTCTTCCAGGAATCGGCGCCCATCGTGGGCAGCCAGCCGAGCTGCACCGAGAAGACCTGCATGAGCAGCATGCCCATGGCGAATGCCGGGAACGAGATGCCCGAGACCGCCAGCGTCATGCCGAGCCGGTCGGGCCATTGATTGCGCCACACGGCGGATGCCACGCCGAGCGCCATGCCGATGATCACCGACCAGACCATGCTCACCACCGTGAGCCACAGTGTGGGCATGAAGCGGCTGCCGATCTCCGCCGAGACCGGTTGCTTGCTGCGCATCGACAGCCCGAAATCGCCGCGCACCGCATGCGTGATGAAGTGCGTGAACTGCGAGAGCAGCGGCTTGTCCAGCCCGAGATCCTGGCGCACCAGCGCCACGGTTGCCTCGTCCGCCTGCGGACCCGCGGCCAGACGCGCCGGGTCACCCGGCAACATATGCACGAAGCCGAACACCAGCACTGCCACGATCAGCAGCGTGGGGATCAGGCCGAGCAGGCGTTTGAGAGAGTAAGTGAGCATCGCAATCTTGCCGAACGTCTTGCCAAACCAGGTCTTGCGGCGCGGCCCTCGGGCCGCGCCGGAATCCGCGCCCCCGCCGTGAAGGCGGCGGCGCGGGCCCCGCACACCGCGCGGCGGTGCTTACTTCATCGAGATGTCGGTGAAGTTGAACGAGCCGTCAGGCATCGTGTACACGCCCGACAGGTTCTTGTTGCGCGCATACAGCAGCTTTTCCGTCACGAGGAACGCCCACGGCGCATCGTTCCAGATCTTCTGCTGCGCGTCCGTGTAGAGCTTGGTCTTCTCGGCGCGATCGGTGGTGAGCAGCGCCTTGCTGAAGTCCGCGTCCACGGCATCGTTCTTGTAATACGCGGTGTTGAAAAGCTTCGGCGGGAACGACTCCGAGGACAGCAGCGGACGCAGCGCCCAGTCGGCCTCGCCCGTCGACGACGACCAGCCCACGTAGTACATACGCACGGGCGCCTTGTCGGGATCGGGCGCCGACTCGACCAGCTCGACGCGTTGGCCGGCTTCGAGCGCACGCACCTGCGCCTTGATGCCGACTTGCGCGAGCTGCTGCTGCACGAACTGGATCACCTTCTGTGCCGTGGTGTACGTATAGGCCGACCACAGCGTGGTCTCGAACCCGTTCGGGTAGCCGGCCTCCTTGAGCAGTTCCTTGGCCTTGGTCGGGTTGTACGGCCAAGGGCCGGTCTTGGTCGCGTAGTCCACGCCCTTGGGCACGACGCCATCGGCTGGCGTGGCGTAGCCCGAGAACGCCACCTTCACGAGCGCTTCCTTGTTGATGGCGTAGTTGATCGCCTGGCGCACGCGCACGTCGTCGAACGGCTTTTGCTTCGTGTTGAAGCTGATGTAGCGCTGGATGATCGACGGGCCGGCGATCACGTCCACCTTGCCGCTGGCCTTGAGGCCTTCGGCCTGCTCATAAGGCACCGGGAAGGCGAAACCTGCTTCGCCCGTCTGCATGACGGCCGCGCGTGTGTTGTTGTCGACCACCGGCTTGAACGTGATGGTGTCGACCTTCGGATAGCCCTTCTTCCAGTAGCCGTCGAATTTTTTCACCTTGACGTGATCGGTGCGGTTCCACTCGACGAATTCGAACGGGCCCGTGCCCACCGGGTGCGCGGCGATGTCCTTGCCGTACTTCTTGAGCGCCTCGGGCGAGATGATGACGGCCGAGGGGTGCGCCAGCGTGTTGATGAACGGCGAGAACGGCTCCTTGAGCGTGAACTTTACCGTGTGCGGATCGACCACTTCCGTCTTGGCGATTTCCTTGTACAGGTTGTAGCGCTTGAGCTTGTTCTCCGGGTTCGTCACGCGGTCGAAGTTCGCCTTGACGGCGGCGGCATCGAAGTTCGTGCCGTCCTGGAACTTCACGCCGGACTTGAGCTTGATCGTGTACACGAGCCCGTCGGGCGAGACCGTGTAGCTCTCGGCCAGCACGTTGATGAGCTTCATGTCCTTGTCGAAACCGAACATGCCCTCATAGAACGACTTGGCCACGGCTTGCGACAGCGTGTCGTTCGCATCGTATGGGTCCATCGTCGTGAAGGTCGATTGCACGGCCATCACGACATCCTTGGCGGCAAACGCCGGGGCGGCGCCGAGCACGGCGCAGGCCACGGCGGCGGACGCGAACGCGGTTTTCCAGCGAGCGGCCAACAAAGCGTTTTTCGACATCTGTCTTTCTCCTTCTGGTCTGACGGGGTCGCCGCGGGCGAGTCAGTGACTGCGTCCCTTGGCGGGCAATTTTGACGACGACTGCAACTGCGGGGTACTGCCTTGGCTGCCGGATGTGCCGGGGCCCGGCCCCGGCAAATTCAATATGCGCCGGCCACGCGGTGACGCGCCACGAAGTGTCCGGCGCCGACTTCCACCAGCGGCTGCACTTGCGGTTCGTCGCCGATCGCGCGAATGGGGCTCGGAATTTCCTCCGTGAGCAACTCGCGCTTGGCGTGGCGGCGCGCCGGATCGGCGATCGGCACCGCCGACATGAGTTTCTTCGTGTACGGATGCTGCGGATTCTCGAAGATCGCTCGGCGCGGCCCGATCTCGACGATCTGGCCGAGATACATCACCGCCACGCGGTGGCTGATACGCTCCACCACGGCCATGTCGTGCGAGATGAACAGGAATGCAATGCCGAACTCCTTCTGCAGGTCGAGCATCAAGTTGATGATCTGCGCCTGCACGGAGACGTCGAGGGCCGAGACGGATTCATCCGCGATCACGACCTTCGGCTTGAGCGCCAGTGCGCGCGCGATCGCGATACGCTGGCGCTGGCCGCCGGAGAATTCATGCGGATAACGCTGCGCGTAATCGGCCGGCAGGCCCACGCGCTCGAGCAACTCGGCCACGCGCTTTTCGGCCTCGGCGCCACTCGCCACGCCGTGCACCAGCAGCGGCTCCATGATCGAGAAGCCTACCGTCAGGCGCGGATCGAGCGAGGCGAACGGATCCTGGAAGATGAACTGGATGTCGCGGCGCAGCGTTTGCAGCGCGCGGCCCGCAAGGTCGTGAATCGGCCGGCCGGCGAATTCGATCGAGCCGCCCTGGCTCGCCACGAGCCGCAGCAGCGCGCGTCCGGTCGTGGACTTGCCGCAGCCCGACTCGCCCACCAGGCCGAGCGTTTCCCCCGGATACAGTTCGAAACTCACGCGCTCGACGGCGTGTACGCGCTGCTTTACGCGCCCGAAGAAGCCCGACGGCACGTCAAAGCGCGCCACGAGATCCTTCACGCGCAGGATGGGGCCGGCGTCGGTCCTGACCGTCGGCTGCGGGGTTTCGGGGGCCGGCATGGCATCGGCCGGGGCGTCGTAGCGCAGCAGCGGAAAGCGGGCGGGCAAGTCGGTGCCCTGCATCGAGCCCAGGCGCGGCACGGCCGAGAGCAGCGCCTGCGTGTAGCGCTCGCGCGGCGCGTGGAAAATCGCCTGCGACGGGCCTTCCTCGATCTGATCGCCCCGGTGCATCACGAGCACGCGGTCGGCCACCTCCGCGACCACGCCCATGTCGTGCGTGATGAACACCACGCCCATTTTCATTTCATCCTGCAGCGCGCGGATCAGTTGCAGGATCTGCGCCTGAATCGTCACGTCCAGCGCGGTGGTCGGCTCGTCTGCGATCAGGAGGCCAGGCTTGCACGAGAGCGCCATGGCGATCATCACGCGCTGGCGCATGCCGCCCGAGAGCTGGTGGGGGAAACGGCCGAGCACGCGCCGCGCCTCGGGAATGCGGACCAGCTCGAGCATGCGCAGCGCTTCGGCGCGTGCCGCGGTGGCGTCCTTGCCCTGATGCAGGCGAATCGACTCGGCGATCTGCTCGCCCACCGGGAACACCGGGTTGAGCGAGGTCATCGGCTCCTGGAAGATCATCGCCATGTCCGCGCCGCGGATGCCGCGCATGGTGCCGGCGCTCGCGCGGGTGAGATCCACCAGCGTGCCGTTGCGCCGGCGCAGCACCATCGAGCCCTGCGTGATGCGCCCGCCGCCGTTCTCGACCAGACGCATGGCGGCCAGCGAGGTCACCGACTTGCCCGAGCCGGATTCGCCCACGATAGCCAGCGTCTCGCCACGGTCGACGTGGAAGCTCAGGTCGCGCACGGCCGTGACCACGCGCTCGGACGTCGCGAACTGCACGGTAAGGCCGCTCACGGCGAGCACGCGCTCGTCGGGCAACGAAATCGTCGGGGTTGTCTTACGCTCTGCCACGCCTGTCCTCACTCGTCTTCTCTTGCTGAACCCGGTCCCGATGCGCGCGCGGCCGGTTGGTGTCCCGGGCGCGCCGCGTTCATTCGTGGATGGCCGTCACGGGCGTCTCGCCCACGCGCGCCACGCCGCGATACATCCCTTCGGTATTGAACGGCAACGCCACGTTGCCCTGCGCGTCCACGGCGATGAGACCGCCCCGGCCCTGCACGCGCGGCAGACGCTCGCGGATCACACGCTCGGCGGCGTCGGCCAGCGACAGGCCGGCGTAGGCCATGAGGGCGCCCACTTCGTAGCAGGCGACCGTGCGGATGAACGCTTCGCCAGTGCCGGTGGCCGACACGGCGGCCGTGGCGTCGTTGGCGTAGCAGCCCGCGCCGATGAGGGGCGAGTCGCCAACGCGCCCCACGGCCTTGTTCGTCATCCCGCCGGTGGACGTGGCCGCTGCGACGTGACCGCCGACGTCGCACGCCACGGCACCGACCGTGCCGAACTTCGTGTCCGGATCGATCGGCGCCTTCTTGAGCGGAAAGTCATGATCGAGCGCGACGGCCGCCTCGGACAGCGCGCGCTGCCACTGGGCGTACCGGGCTTGCGTGTAGAAATAAGCGGGATCGACCAGCGCCGCGCCATGGGCCGCGGCGAACGCCTCGGCGCCCTCGCCCACGAGCAGCACGTGCGGGCTGCGCTCGAGCACGGCGCGTGCGGCCAGAATCGGATTGCGCACGCGGTGCACGCAGGCAATGGCGCCGGCGTCGAGCGTGGCGCCGTCCATGATGGCGGCGTCCAGCTCGTGCGTGCCTTCGTGAGTGAAAACGGCGCCGCGGCCGGCGTTAAAGCGCGGGCAATCCTCGAGATGGCGCACGGCTTCGGTCACGGCGTCCAAGGCCGAGCCACCCGACGCGAGCACCGCCTGGCCGGCGCGCAGCACGTCCGCCAGCGCTTCGTGATAGGCCTTGACCTCCTCGGGCGACGTGTCGCGGCTGATGGTGCCGGCACCACCGTGAATGGCGATGACCGCGCGTTGTGCATGACTCATGAGGCTTTGTCCTTTCTGTCCTGATTGCCGGGCGCGACGCGCGAGGCGGCGGCCGGGTTCGGTGCGACCTGCGCCACGGCGCTCGCCGAGCCCACGGGTGCGAGGGACGCGGAGTCGAGCCACGGCAACAGGAAATCGGTCAGCTCGGTTGCCCGGTCGACGGCGTGTTTGGCGCGTTGCGCGACGGCGTCGCACAGTGCGTCGATCATGGCGAGCACACTCGCTTCGGAGTTGCTCGACAGGCGCGGCTTGCTGCGAACGAAGATCACGATGTCGCCCAGCGGCGCCAACGGCGAGGTCGGGCTGTCGGTGAGCACCAGCACCGGCACGCCGCGACCGCGCAAGCGGCGGCACAGCGTAATGGTGTCGGAGACATAGCGCGGGAAGGCGAGCGCAATGACGAGATCGCCTTCGCGCAGCTTGAAGAGCTGGCGCGCCGCATGCGTGGAACCGCCCGCCCCGACCACGGCCTGCACGTTCTCGCAATACGGATCGAGGCCGTGATGAAGCAGCCCGGCGAGATAGCCGCTGGCGCCGAGCCCGACCACGTAGATGCGGTGCGCGTGCAGGATCGCGTCGACGGCGCGCTCGCAGGTGCCGGCGTCGAGCGAGCGACGCGTCCAGTCGAGGTTCTCCATCGCCTGGGCCAGCGATGCGGCCATCACGTCGGCACTGGCGCTCGCCTGCGCCTTGCTCGTGCGCAGACTCTCGATGGGAGCGAGCGTCGCCTCGAAGCCGCGCACCATTGCGGCACGGCACTGCGGATAACCGTCAAAGCCCAGCGCACGGGCGAAGCGATTGACCGTGGCGAGCGACACGCCGACTGCATTCGCGAACTCGTCGATACGCATGGTCGCCGCGCGGAACGTGTTCTCGAGCACGAACGCCGCCATGCGCTGCTGCGCTGGCGTGAGATCGGGCATGGCACGCACGATGCGCTCGGTGAGCGGCAAGTCGGCGGGCAACGATTCGGCGTGGATCATGAATGCAGGCAATCCTTCGGAGTGGAGGAAAGTATATTTTCATCGCCACCCCGTCAAAAGAAAAAAAATAGTTCAAATGGCGCCAGAGCGCGTGCGACAGCCTCGCACCCTCCTTGCAAACCCTGTCAAAACAAGGGGGAAGGGCCGCCTTGATACGTAAAATACGGGCATACTAGGGGAAACCCGAATGCACGAACTTGCCGGGCGCTAGGCAATCCGATGTCTGGAGTGCGGCAAAGACGACGCAGCGCCCGTATTGACCTTGTCGGCTTTGTCTTTCCCGCCCCGCCGCGTGCGTGGTGGGGCCGCAAATCTCACGCAACAGATTCACAGGACAGTCGTGTGACCGCCTGGGGAGGCTTGGTCGGAGGCGAGTCGTAACGTGCAGTCAACATGGCGTAGTGGTGGGCGAACATGTGCCCGCTACGCTGACGTGAAGCATTCGCCTCGAGGAGCAAGACCATGCTGAGCCCGCATGAAATCGCCACGCTGCTGTTGGCGGCCGCATCCCTGGGACCCATCGACGCCGACGCGCTCGAACGGCCCGATCTCGCCGCGCTGGAACAGGCGCGCCTCGTCCATGTAGCGGTCAACGAAGGCCAAGCCAGAGTGACAGTGACCGAGGACGGTCATCGCGTGCTGCGCCGCTTGGGGCTCGCGCCTTCGACAGGAGGACGCAAAGGTGTGTCGCGGTCGACGCCGGTGGCCGCGCAGCGCGCGGTGACGAACGAGACAATTGCGGTGGGCCAGCGTCCCGGTGCAAAGGAAGTCGCCGCGGATGGCAGCGAGGACCGCGAGAAACGCAGCGATCGCGATGCTCTCGTCGCCCGCTATCGCGGCGATGGTCATGTCGGCCATGCCGGCCACGCCGGCCATGGGGCTCGCGATCTCGGTGCTGCCGCTGCCGCCGGGCACGGTGACGAGGCCGTGGCACGGCAGGCAGCGTCGCCGCCTGCCGGCTCGGGCGATCGGATGGATCGGACGGATCGGCTGAGCCGATCAGAGCATCGCGAAGAAGAGGCTTAAGCGAGCCAGCACAATCAACAGAATCTGCATCAGAACGAACAGTGCCAGCGGCGAGAGGTCGAAGCCGCCGAGCATTGGGATCACGCGGCGCAGCGGACGCAGCAGCGGGTCGAGCAGATGTTGGAGAATCGGCATCGCCGTGGCACGCGGGTTCACCCAGGACAGCACCGCCATGAGCAGCGTGAGCCACATGACCAGGTTGGCCCCCCATTTCGCGACCAGCACGAGCGCGACGAGCAAGCCACGCGGGAATACCGTGACCGGCGACACCCCGACCACCGCCGTGATCAGCACCAGATAAACGACGGCGCACAGCCAGGCGCCGACCACGCACGCCCAGTCGATGCCGCCGACGCCCGGCAGGACGCGCCGCAACGGCAGCACGATCCAGTTGGTGAACTGGAAAATCCCTTGTGAGAGCGGATTACGCGGCGGCAGGCGTGTCATCTGCATCCACACGCGAAGTAACAGCAAGGCGCCGAATAGCGAGAAAACGAGGTCTAGCAGCAGACGGGCAATTTCGACGAGCATCTGGACTCCAACGGATTGTGCGGTCCCCCGCAAAACCGGCATTGTCGCATGCGTTTGCCCGAGTTCAATCGTCTCCCAACGCTTTGAGTGGATGCGCGTCGTCCGGCCACGGCGAGACGAAGAAGGCATCGACCTGCGCTGCCGGCACGTCGTCGAGCGTGGCATAACGCCAGCGCGGCTGTTTGTCCTTGTCGATCAGCAGCGCGCGCACGCCCTCGACAAAGTCTCCCGATGCGAATACGTGGTGGCCGAGCCCCAGTTCCATCCGAAAGGCATCGGCCAGATCGAGGCGTCGCCCCTTCTGCAGTTGCCGGTCGGTCACCCACAGGCTGAGCGGCGAGCGCTGCCGCAGCAGCGCGAGCGTGTCGGCCGCCCAAGGCGTATGCACGTCCTGGGCGAGCGACGCCACGATGGCCGACACGTCGAGGGCGCTGAAGTGCCTGTCGAGCGTCGCGCGGACCTGGGCAAGCGGAGCGTTGTCCGCCCAAGTGCGGCCCAATGGCAGAATGGCCGCGCGCAGGGCGCCAAGAAGATGCGTCGGGTCCGCGGCCCCGCCTGGCGCCCTCCGCGCGCCCGACCGGGCCGGCCCTCCCTCCCGGTCTTTGCCTGCCACGGCCGCCGACCAGTCGTATTCGCGCAACATGCGCCTGAATCGCTCGGGGGCGTCGCCCTCGAGCCAGACGTCGGCCAGGCCGCAGTACAGCGCATCGGCGGCGGTGAGGGTAGCGCCGGACAACCCGAGGTAGCGGGCCAGCGTGGGCGCCAGATGGCCCAGGAACCAGCTTGCGCCGACATCCGGAAACAGCCCGATGCCCGTTTCCGGCATTGCCAGACGCGTGCGATCCGTCACGATCCGCAGGCCTGCGCCTTGTGCTACGCCCATGCCGCCACCCATCACGATGCCGTCAAGCAGCGCGATGTATGGCTTCGGATAGCGGTGGATCAGGTAGTCCAGGCGGTATTCGTCGACGAAGAACGCCTGATGCGCGGTCGCGTTGTTCACGCGGCTGTCGTACAGTGCGCGCACGTCCCCGCCCGCGCAGAACGCCTTTTCGCCCGCGCCTTCGATGAGCACGGCATGCACGGCGGGATCGACGGCCCAGGCGTTGAGCTGCGTCCACATTGCACGCACCATGCCGTGCGTGATCGCGTTGAGTGCGCGCGGCCGGTTCAGCGTGATCACGCCGAAGCCGTTGACCACCTCGAACAACACTTCGTCCTGGGCCCGAACCGCGCCATCCTGCAAATTCCCTTCCTCCTCCACTTCAGCCCCCACTTCGGTCACTACTTCGGTCCCTACTTCGGCCCCCACTTCGGTCACTACTTCGGCCCCCCATTGCGGCCCGCACTTCGGCCCCCACGTCGGCCCGCACTTCGGCCCCCACGTCGGCCCGCACTTCGGCCCCCACTTCGCACTCCGCCAGCCGGCCGTGCCCGTTCCCGTCTCACCGGCCGGTGCGCCCCGCCGGCGCGCCCTGCCGGCGCGCAACGCCGCGGCGGCGCCTCACTCCAGTGCGCGGGCGATCACCTGACGCTGAATCTCGCTGGTGCCCTCGTAGATTTGCGTGATGCGGGCGTCCCGATAATGCCGCTCGACCGGATAGTCCTGCAGATAGCCGTATCCGCCGTGGATCTGGATCGCGTGCGAGCACACCCACTCGGCCAGCTCGGATGTGAAGAGTTTCGCCTGCGACGCCTCCGACAGGCACGGCAAGCCCTGCGTGCGCAACGCCGCCGCGTGCAGGATCAGGAAGCGCGCCGCGTTGATGCGCGTGCTCATGTCCGCCAGCATGTTCGCAATGCTCTGATGCTCGCGAATCGGCTTGCCGAACTGCTGGCGCTCGCTCGAATAGCGCAGTGCGGCTTCGAACGCCGCGCGCGCGACACCGAGGGCGAGCGCCGCGATGCCGATGCGCCCGCCTTCCAGATTGGACAGCGCGATCTTGAGCCCCTGCCCTGGTTCGCCGAGCAGCGCGTCGTCGCCGACCTCGCAGTCGACCAACGTGATCGGGCATGTGTCGGACGCCCGAATGCCCAGCTTGTGCTCGGGGGGACCGACTTCAAATCCCTTGGTGTTCGTCGGGACGATGAATGCCGAGATGCCGCGCTTGCCCGCCGAGGGGTCGGTCACCGCGAACACGATCGCGAGTGCCGCGCGCTTGCCGTTCGTCACGAACTGCTTGCTGCCGTTGAGCACCCATTTATCGCCGCGGCGCTCCGCACGCGTGCGCAGGTTGTGTGCTTCGGAACCGGCCTGCGGCTCGGTCAGACAGAAGGCGCCGATCTTGCGACCAGCAGCCAGGTCCGGCAGCCAGCGCTCACGCTGCGCCTGCGTGCCGAATTTCAGAATCGGCGCGCAGCCGACGGAGTTGTGAACGGACATCATCGTGGCCGTGGAGGCGCAGCCCGCCGCGATTTCCTCCATGGCGAGCGCGTAGGCCGTGTAGTCCGTGTACGAGCCGCCGAACTCTTCCGGCACCATCATGCCGAGCAGACCCAATTCGCCCATCTGGGCGACCATGGCGTCGGGCAAGGCGCAATCCCGATCCCATTGTGCGGCGTTCGGAGCAAGCTGTTCGGTGGCGAACGCACGCGCCATGTCGCGGATCATGCGCTGGTCTTCGGTATAGAAATCCATGGTCTGTCTCCTGCGCCCTCGCGGGATCCGAACGGCCCGCTGGCGCCTGTCGTGTCGATGGGTCCAGTTTAGGGATCGCCGCGCTTTGGCACCATAGCCAAAAACAGCAAACTGGATGAGCGGAATTGCCATCGGAGACGTCCGATCGCCGCCTCGGACAACCCCGAATTTCCGCTTGCCGCGGCCGGTGCCCCGCCAGCCGGGGCGCGCCGGCGGACGTGGCGTCGGCCGGCCCGGGTGGATAAATCCATCACCCACTCTGACCCGTTTGGACATTGCCCGGCGCCGACAGGGCGCATTAGGATGAATTTCGCCATCGTCCCCGAGAGCGACGCGCCTGCCCAAGACAGCGCCCGGGGAAGCCGCAGCCGCCCGCCGAAGCCCCTTGCTCGTCGGCGCACCCTGCCGGCCCGCATTCGACTAAAGGAGACGACCCATGACTGTGGACTACGCCGACGCCTACCGGGCGTTCGATCTCGACGCAACCGTGCGTGCCACGCTTGCCGGCAATCTCGACGCAATGAACGCGTGCATCGAGTGTTGCGACCGCCACGCCCTTCCCGGCCGCATCGCGCTGTTCTGGGAAGGCAAGGAGGGGGCGAGCCAGACCTGGACGTATCGCCAGTTGCAAGAACTTTCCGCACGCTTTGCCAACTTTCTGCGGGAACAGGGCGTGCAACCCGGCGACCGCGTGAGCGGCCTGCTGCCGCGCACGCCCGAGTTGCTCGTGACGATTCTCGGCACATGGCGGGCGGGCGCTGTCTATCAACCGCTCTTCACCGCGTTCGGCCCGAAGGCAATCGAGCATCGCCTGCACAGCGCGCAGAGCAAGCTCGTGGTGACCGACGGCGCGAATCGCGCCAAGCTCGACGAAGTCGCCCATTGCCCGCCGGTGGCCACGGTCGGCGGTGCGCGCGGACAGGGCGTGCGGCGCGGCGACTTCAGCTTCTGGCATGAAGTCGAGGCCCACGGCGGGACGTTCGCGCCGGTGCTGCGACGCGGTGACGATCCGTTCCTCATGATGTTTACGTCGGGCACGACCGGGGCGGCAAAGCCGGTCATGGTGCCGCTGCGCGCGATCATGGCATTCGTTGGCTACATGCGCGACGCGGTCGACCTGCGTCCGAGCGACGCGTTCTGGAATATCGCGGATCCGGGCTGGGCCTATGGTCTCTACTATGCCGTGACGGGGCCGCTCGCGCTGGGCGTGCCCACCACGTTCTACGATGGCCCGTTCACCGTCGAGAGCACCTACCGCATCATCGGCAAGCTCGGCATCACGAACCTGGCCGGCTCGCCCACGGCATTCCGGCTCCTGATCGCCGGTGGGGACCGGGCAGCCGCGCCGGTGAAGGGACAGCTTCGCGCCGTGTCGAGTGCCGGAGAGCCGCTCAACCCCGAGGTCATCCGCTGGTTCGACGAGCATCTCGGCGTGACGATTCATGATCACTACGGACAGACCGAACTCGGCATGGTCGTGTGCAATCACCACGCGCTCGCGCACCCCGTGCAGGCGGGGGCGGCGGGCTTTGCTTCGCCCGGCCACCGCGTGGTCGTGCTCGACGACGAAGGTCGCGAGTGCCCCGTTGGCCAGCCGGGCGTGCTGGCGCTCGATCGCAAGCAGTCGCCGCTCATGTGGTTCACCGGCTACTGGGAGCGCGAGACGCCGGCATTCGTGGGCGACTACTACCTCTCGGGCGACACCGTCGAGCGCAACGAGGACGGCAGCATCAGCTTCGTGGGACGCAACGATGACGTGATCACCTCCGCCGGATACCGCATCGGCCCGTTCGATGTGGAGAGCGCGTTGATCGAGCATCCGGCGGTGATCGAAACGGCCGTGGTCGGCAAGCCCGACCCGGAGCGCACGGAGTTGGTGAAGGCGTTCGTCGTGCTGCATCCGCAGTTCGCACCGACCGAAGCGCTGGCGCGCGAGTTGCAGGAGCACGTGCGGCATCGTCTGTCCACGCACGCGTATCCGCGCGAGGTCGAGTTCGTCGCCGAACTGCCCAAGACCCCGAGCGGCAAGCTGCAACGCTTCATTCTTCGCAACCAGGAAATCGCCAAGGCGGCGCAGGCCTCGGCCGGCGCGTCGCGACCGGTCGGCACGGCCTGATCGACCGGTTCTCGGCCGAGACGTGCGAAGCGGCCCGGGCCGGCCCGGCCCGCGGGACAGGCTGATCCGGTAATCGCACGCTTGTGCAGCACGCTTACACAGCCATTTGCGCAGCCTACGCAGCCATTTACGCAGCCATTTGCGCAACGCGCTTACACAGCGCACTTACACAAAGCACTTACGCAGAGCATTTACGCAAACCATTTACGCAGCACACTTACACAGGAACCGCAGCCCATGCAAATCAAGGATCGTGTCTTTCTCGTGACCGGCGCATCGTCGGGTCTGGGCGCCGCCACTGCGCGCATGCTCGTCAATGCAGGCGGCAAGGTCGTGCTTGGCGACGTCAACGTGGACGCCGGCGCCAGACAGGCGGACGCACTGGGCGAAGCCGCCCGCTTCGTCGCGACCGACATCACCCGCGAGGACGACGTGCAGCGTCTGGTGGAAACGGCCACGCAAACCTTCGGGGGCCTGAACGGCGTGGTCAATTGCGCCGGGCTCGTCATTGGCGAGCGCATTCTCGGCAAACAAGGCCCGCACCGGCTCGACAGCTTCGCGCGAATCATCAACGTCAACCTGATCGGGACGTTCAACGTGCTGCGGATCGCCGCGGCGGCGATGGCCGGCGGCGAGGCCGACGCCGAGGGCGAGCGCGGCGTGGTCGTCAATACGGCGTCGGTCGCCGCCTTCGACGGACAGATCGGACAGGCGGCCTATGCGGCGTCCAAGGGCGGCGTCGCGGCCCTGACGCTGCCGGCGGCGCGCGAGCTCGCGCGCGTGGGCGTGCGCGTCGTCACGATCGCACCGGGCATTTTCGAGACGCCGATGATGGCTGGCATGACACCCGAGGTGCAGGCTGCGCTCGGTGCGTCAGTGCCCTTCCCGCCGCGGCTCGGCAGGCCGTCCGAGTACGCGGCGCTCGTGCGCCACATTGTCGAGAACGCGATGCTCAACGGAGAAGTCATCCGTCTCGATGGCGCGCTGCGCATGGCGCCGAAATAAGCCGGTCCAGCGCCGGCATCCGGCCTGGTGCGCGACATCGGAATACACCGAGTCCCCTTTCGGACGGGGCCGGAAGCGCCGGCGGGGGCCGCGCTGCTAGAATCCCTGCGTCCCCCTGCTACGGTATTCCGTTTCGCGACGCATGGAAAAAGGCAGCATCTCGATTCACTTCGTCATCAATGCCCTGGCACACGTCGAGCGGCTCGGCGGCAATGTCACGGCGCTGCTGCGGGCGGCCGACATCGCTCCCTCGTTGCTTGCGCATCCGCAGGCGCGGGTCTCATCCGACCGATACGCGAACTTGTGGCGGCTCATCAGTGTCGCGCTGGACGACGAGTTCTTCGGCCAGGATTCGCGGCGGATGAAAGTGGGCAGCTTCGCAATGCTGTGCCATAGCGTGATTTCGTGCCGCACGCTGGAGCACGCGCTGCAGCGCGCAACGCGCTTCATGGCGCTGCTGCTCGACGACTTGGAAATGCGCCTGGTTCGCGACGGGGACGTCGCGCGGCTCGAGGTTCATGAACGGGCCGATGCGCGCTCGCCGCGCATCTTCGGGCATGAAACGCTGCTCATTCTCTTCTATGCGCTGACGTGCTGGCTCATCGCACGACGCGTCACCTTGGGCGCGGCATATTTCGCTTATCCCGAGCCGGTCTACAGCGACGAGTACCGCACGATGTACGCGCCGCGTCTGATATTCGACGCGCCCCACACGGCGATCGAGTTCGATGCGTCGTGCCTGGACCTGCCCGTGGTCCAGGACGAAGTCACGGTGAAGGACTTCCTGCGGGCCGCGCCCGCCAACATCATTCTCAAGTACAAGAATACGAAGGGGATGGTGGCACGGGTGCGTCGTCGGCTCAAGACGATGCCCACCGATAGCTGGCCGGCGTTCGAGACGCTGGCGTGCGAGTTTCACACAACGCCGTCCACGCTGCGCCGGCGACTCGAAGACGAAGGCCAGTCTTACCAGTCGATCAAGGACCAGTTGCGACGCGACCTGGCGATCCACGCGCTGTGCCACACATCGAAGCCAATGCTGGAGATTGCGCTGTCATTGGGCTTCGCCGATCCGAGCGCGTTCTTTCGCGCGTTTCGCAAGTGGACCGGCGTGCGGCCCGGCGACTATCGGCGTCAGGCCGTGGAGGCCTGACGCGCCGTGCCGACGGTGACGCCGCGACGCGGCAGCCAGCCGCAGAGCAGGCCGCCGCAGACCACAACGATCCGGCGGTTGCGAAACAGCACGAGCAGCTTGCGCCACGGAAACTTCTGCCGTGCCTGCGGTACGGCCTTCGCCTCGAGCAGCGCGCCGCCGTTGCGGATGTTCGCGAGTTCTGCCACGTTGACCCGCTTGCACTTGTCCGGGTCGCGATAGCCGACAAAGCCGGCCCGTCAGGAGGGCAAACGCTTATTCCTGCGCGGCGAGCGCGTGAGCCGAACGCTCGGCGCGATAGTTGAGCTTGTGGGAGAGTTCGTCGGCGGCAGACACCACCTTCTCGACGATGCCGCTCCCGAGCAGATCCGCTTGCACGCGGGCTTGCGGAATCGTCACGCTGATTACCGCGACGATCTGGGCCCGATGGTTGCGCACCGGGGCGGCAATGGTCGAGATGTTTTGCTCGAAGAACGATTCGCTCATGCTGTAGCCACGGGCAATGTCCTCCTGCACAACCTTGTAGAGCGCGTCGACGGTCGTCGGCGTATGGGTCGTGAACGCCTCGAGCTTGCCCTCCGGATACCGTTGCTTGAGCGAGGCGAGCGAATAATCGCCGAGCAGAATGTGGCCGACGGCCGTCGCGTGCGCCGGCAAACGCGTACCGACACGCACCGTGCCGAACACCAGCTCGCGGCTCGCCGCCTTCGCGACGAAAACCGCGTCGCGCTGATCGAGAATCAGGATGTGGCTCGAGAAACCCGTCGCGTCGCGCAGTTTCTCGATGACCGGCGTGCCCAGATCCGTGAGCTCCAGCGAGTTCAGATACTCGAACCCCAGACGCAGCACCGCCACGCCGAGCCGGTAGTGGCGATCGTCGCCCGCCTTCTCGATGAAGCCCTCCGCTTCCAGCGTCTGCAACAGACGGAAAACCGTCGAGCGCGGAATACCGAGACGACGGGCCAGGTCGGCGCCCGCGAGTACCGGCTCGCGCGCAGAGAATGTCATGAGAATGCGAAGCCCGCGCTCGAGACCAGGAACGGAATACTTGTTGCCGCTGTCGTTGCTCATGCCGTGTGCGCACACTGGCGCCGACCGGCGGGCGGCGATTCCGCGCAGCCGATGGACGATGTCGATGGGAGGCGCACATTATAGGCTACGGCCCCGCCGCACGACCATGACGGTATCGCATGCCAGGACCAGGCCACTTTCTCACCGGACGATAACGGTTGCGCCTGCCCCCACTCGGGTTGCGCCCGTTCTCGCGGCGCGGTGCCCTATCGGGGCGCAGACCGGCACTCTTGTTGGGCGAGCAGCCTTCGGCCGGCGCCATGCACCGCAATGGGGGTAATTCCGAAGCGCGTCGACCCGCCGTTTTTGTCATCATTGCGGCTGCAAGCTTGACAAGCTGGCGCATGTGGAGCGAGACACCCTGACCAGAGCCGAGAACAACAAACGATCCGGACTGGCCAAAAGGCACGTATTCCTTTTCTCCTGACGCTTTTGCGATTGCCTATCCCAATAGCCACTCAGGAGCTGCGCCCACCTGCCAAGTGGGCGTTTTTTTTGCTGGTCAAACGCTCCCTTCGCAGTGTGGTCCGACCCGCCCGCGGCGTTCTTCACGAGAGAACCCGATGTCCTGGCATGCTTGTTGCTTGTGTTTCCAGCATCGGGGATCGACGCCGCCTTGGCCGAGTTTCGACGATAAGTACGCACCAGACTGCACCGGTTCGTGCGAGATCGCGGAATCCGGACTCGCCCCCTGCGGCGCCTCCGTTTGTTTTGGGTCGAGGTGTTATGTTTACTGAACTGAGCGACGTTGAATGGCACGCCCTGCGTGATCTGATTTGCGACCGACCGGTCCGTACGGAACGACGAGGCCGCCCTCAAGTCGAGCAGCGCACGCTGACCAATGCTGTCTTGTGGGTGCTGTTCACTGGCGAGAGCTGGTCCAAGCTGCCCATGCAGTACCCCTCCGTGCCGACTTGCCGCCGCAAGCTCAACGAATGGCGCGAATCGGGCATGCTCGATACGATTCTGAAACGCCTGCAACAATCCGGACGCGACATCAGCGCCTGCGCAGGCCAGATCAGCAAGCCGGCACGCAGCACGCCGTGCGGCGACACCGATCGCCTGCGGGGCGTGTTCTGGACGAACCCGGCTTCGTGGAAGCCCCCGGTAGCCGTCCGCTGAGCGGGCGTACTGACATCCGCCAGGGACGCAACGCGTCCCGCCCGGCAGGCATGCCGCGCATCGTTCGCGGCGCCGCCGGGCAGGCAACACGGGGTTAGCCAGATTGCAGTCGACGCGCGAGACGGGCCACCGGCCGCGTCTCGCGTCACAGCGCTGCGCGCACCGCTTCGGCAATGGCCAACGACGCCGTCAGGCCGGGCGACTCGATACCGAACAGGTTGACGAGCCCCGCGACGCCATGCACGGCCGGTCCATCGATACGGAAGTCGGCCGCCGGTTCTCCCGGGCCGCTGATCTTCGGCCGAATTCCCGCATACCCCGGCTGCAATGCGCCGTCCGCCAGCGTCGGCCAGTAGCGCCGCACCGCCTCGTAAAAACCGTCGCCATCGGACGGATTCACCGTGTAGTCGATGTCGTCGATCCACTCGACGTTGGGACCGAAGCGCGCTTGCCCGCCGAGATCGAGCGTCAGATGCACGCCAAGTCCGCCTGGCTCCGGCACGGGATAAATGAGGTGCGAGAACGGCGCGCGTTGCGTACAGCTGAAATAGCTGCCTTTCGCGTAGTAGCGCGGGGGAACATGCGCCGGCGCAAGCCCCTCGAATCGCCGGGCCAGATCGACGGCGTGGAGTCCGGCGCTGTTGACGACCGTTTTCGCGAGCAGCGTGGAGGTTTCGCCCTGGGTCTGGACGTCCAGTTCGATGCCGGCAGGTGAGCCGACACGCGCGCGCGTCACTCTCGACTCGAACGCCAGCATTGCGCCGTCGCGTTGCGCATCGCCGAGCAGGGCGAGCATCAGGCCATGACTGTCGACGATCCCCGTGGACGGTGAGAGCAGCGCGCCAAACGTGCGCAACGCGGGCTCACGCCGAGCGACCTCCGCGGCCGTGAGCCACTGGAGATCGTCCACGCCGCTCGCGCGCGCATTGGCGGCAATCGCTTCGAGTTCGTCGAGCTGATGGTCGTTCGTCGCCACGATGAGCTTGCCGCAGCGGCGATGCGCCACGCCGTGCGACACGCAGTATTCATATAGCCGGTGCTTGCCCTCCACGCACAGCGTGGCCTTGCGCGAGCCGGGGGGGTAGTAGATGCCACCGTGAATGACTTCGCTGTTGCGCGAACTCGTGCCGGTGCCAATCGCGCGCTCGGATTCCAGGATGATCACTTCCCGGCCGGCCTGCGCCAACGCCCGCGCGACGGCCAATCCCACGACACCCGCGCCGATCACGACGCAATCGACGTTGTCCATTGCTGTTCCTTGATTACCTTCCGATTCGCATGAGGACATCGATCGCACCCGGCTGCCCGGGCGCGCATCTCCCCATGCGGATCGGCTGCGGAGGGAACGCCCCCGCAGCTTCACTTCAATACGGCGCAACGTGGCGCAACATCGCGCCTGCCGAACGCTTACAGCGCGCTCGTCAGCTCCGGCACCACGGTAAACAGATCGCCCACCAGACCGTAGTCCGCCACCGAGAAGATCGGCGCTTCCGGATCCTTGTTGATCGCCACGATCACCTTCGAATCCTTCATCCCCGCCAGGTGCTGAATCGCCCCCGAAATCCCCACCGCGATGTACAACTGCGGCGCCACGATCTTGCCCGTCTGGCCCACCTGATAGTCGTTCGGCACGTAGCCCGCATCGACGGCCGCGCGCGAGGCCCCCAACGCCGCACCAAGCTTGTCCGCCAGCGGCTCGAGCACCTTCGTATAGTTCTCGCCGCTGCCCAGACCGCGACCGCCCGAGACGATGATCTTCGCGCTCGTGAGCTCCGGACGGTCCAGCTTCGTCACCTCCCGCCCCACGAACTGCGACACTCCCGCGTCGGGCGTGGCCGCCACCGTCTCCACCGCCGCGCTGCCGCCCGTGGCCGCCGCCGCGTCGAAGCCCGTCGCCCGCACCGTGATCACCTTCACC
>NZ_NJGW02000034.1:0-28152 GCF_002216225.1 Pandoraea sp. CB10b_02 | reverse complement strand
CGCGCTTCGCGGCTCAGCGATCTCATGTCGGTTGCTTGCATGAATCCGAGTTGAGGGTGGTGCAGAAAATTTCAAGTGCGCAAGGGCCGGATCAATATCGATGCGCATCCGAAGGTGAAGTACTGGGTCCGCAATATCGAACGCCAGCCGCAGTTCTCTTTCTGGCTGCCCACAGCGACCGACTATTTCTACCCGGACTTCGTTGCGGAGCTCGTCGACGGTCGCATCCTCGTTGTCGAGTACAAAGGCGAACCGTACAAGACGAACGACGACTCCAAGGAGAAGAAGCAGGTCGGGCATCGCTGGGAAGCATCCAGTGACGGACGTTGCCTGTTCCTCTTCGCCGAAGAGAAGGATGATGCCGGCCGCGACGTGTTCAAGCAGCTTGCTGACAAGCTCGCGGGTTAGCGGCTGCAAGCATCACTCTCCATGGTATCCAAATGTATGGGGAGTGGTGCCGACACTCATCAATGATTTCACTTGGTCATCGTTCTCCGCATATCGGAAGGAAGGGCTAAGCCAAATGCCGACACGGCTTAGCCCGGTCCGCCATCGTGGCACGCTCCGCAGATACGCGCCCCACTGGCGCTGTTACCTGTTAGGGCTTCACTTACCACCCTGAACGTCACTCACCATCTGCGCTCAACCATGCGGCAATAGTCGGATGAGACACGCCAAGCTGTGCGGCTATCGCGCGATTCGAAAGGCCTTGCTGCGCTAGAACCAGAGCAGCTGAACGCTGCTCTTCGGAAGCGGCACGGCGTGCTGCACCAGAAGCGACGCCACCGCGCCGACCACGTTCGGCCTGAACCGCCCGGAAACCTGCTGGCGTCGTATTTCTCCATGTCCACCGGCTGACGCTTCGACCGACACTCATCACCTCGCTCGCCCCCAGTGGGTCGGAAAAAGTGTTGAGCGCCAACGCCTGCCGGATGCAAGCCCTGAGCCACCGCTCTTCACCTCCTGGTCCCCAATAGCTGCGAATGGCCCGTACTGCCCAGGCCAGCAACGTCTCGAAGAGGTCGCAGTTGCGGCTATAGCCTTCCGGCTTCGGACGGCGTGGCAGCGACGCCGGTAAGTCGACGTAATCGGCCAGCAGGCCAAGCTCATACATCGGGCAGTTCGCGGGTTCCCAGAGCTTCCAACGGTCGTGCAGCGGGTTTTTCGCCAAAGGCCCGTTGAATGCCACGTCGGCATGCAAGCGTGTCATGTAAGCGTGCTCAATTGCGGCAAGATAGCGCTGCGGGTGTTTCCTGGCTGCGTCGGTGACGCACACCGGCGCGGCAAGCGCATAGCCCAAATGGGCGTGCCCGTTGTCCGAATTCGTTGCGACGTAGGTCGGCGGCGGCAAATCAGCGTCGGCCCATGCGCTCGCTGCACCGGGACGGTCGATGTCAAAGATGAGCCAACATGCGAGAGCTGGGTTGTTCATTTGCATGTACGGCAGAGTCAGCGCTGTCGAAAGTGGCCGAACTTTTGCTGCATTTTTTTCGATGCCGCACCACGGTTTGTGGGGCGCATATTCTTCTATCAAATTTCTGAGGGCAGACGAGGGCAAGACACACCATTACGGGTGTGCCACACCAGCAACTAACTATATATATATTCCTTGCACTGCTACGAAATTTGTCCTCCGCGTGCTGAATGCGGCGGGATGAATGGTCCCGCGTCCTATACTCGGTTGCGTGCGAGTAAAGACGCGCCGTTGGCGCCCCGCGCCCCGGTTCCAGCCGGGGCGTTTAGCATGGGCGCGAAGAAATGCTCGTTATTCCCGGCGCAGGACGTCGACATGCTCGGTCACGTACTGCGCGAGGATGCCCGAAGCCGGCAACCGGTCAGCAGATGGCCATGACGTGGTTTTCGCGCTGCGTTGGCGTTGCACCTCCAGCCAGGCATCGACGTCATGAGGATGGAAGCGAAGACGGCGACCAATCTTGATGGCTTTAGGAAGGTCCCCGCCCGAGGAATGGCGGTTATAGATAGTCTGCACGGCCAGCCCGAGGGAGGCCGCGAGTGCTTTAGGGGTGAGAAGCTGCTGCATAGGGTCACGGTACTGAACGCAGTCACATGACTGCATTCAGTATAGCTACCCGTTACCGGCATTTACCGCAGTATGCAGCGAATGGGCTGCAAAAACAGGTATTGAAACCGGCTGTCAGCAGGTTGCGTAAAAGGAACCTGGATAAAAGTCATCAAGTTTTTTCGGGTACGCTGCCGACTTAACGAGGCATAGCTCCGCACTTTTTCCTATATGATTTTGAGCGTTCAATCGGCGTTCGGACTGGCGCGGCGAGACAGCGGTCACCCATAGCTACGGGCGAACAACAAATCAATTCGAGGGACTACGATGGCAATCGTGGGAATACGGGGCGCTACCCCACTGACAGACGAGGTCGAGCTCCAGGCGCAGCTTGCAACGCTTTTGCGCTTGGAAAACGTCGGGGTGATGCTGGGCGCCGGAGCATCAGTTGCCGCCGGCGGTAAAACGATGTGGAGTTTGTGGTCCGATTTTGTTGACATCTCTCCGGACGAAGCCCAATGGCTCAAAGACAATGAGTTCATTCAGCCAGAAGCGCTCGCGGCTCCTGATGAAAGAATTGTTCCGAACGTGGAGCAGTTGAACGACTCACTGGAGATTGCGCTGGTGGAATGGAGACGGCAAGGAAGTGCCGACGTGCCACATCTTGAGCGCGCGCGTGCGCATTTAACCCGCGCAGTGGTCCGAGCAGCTCAATTACAACCTGCATGGTGGCAATCTCCCGGCGGCGCCGAATCGGATGCTGTGCAGCTCCAGCACCATCGCACAATTCTGCAAAAGCTCGTTGCCGCTCGCCAGCCGGGCCAGGCGGCGCCATGGGTGTTCACGACCAACTACGACCTCGCGGTGGAGTGGTCGGCAGAAAGTATCGACCTGCAGGTGGTTGACGGATTCCTGGGCGTCCACGGCCGGCGCTTCTCGCCTCAAAGCTTCGACCTCGGATTCCGCAATACCCAGGCGCGAGGTGAGGCACGTTTCGGCGTCTACAACGTCTACCTCGCCAAGCTGCACGGCTCGCTGACCTGGCGCGAGGATTCCGGGCAGGTTTATGAAATCCAGGCGGCCCTCGCAGGGGTGGGTATTCAATCTTTCCTGGACGACCTGACCAAGACTGAACTTGGGTTCATGGTGATGCCCCGCGCGGCAAAATACATGCAGACTGTCGGTTATGTTCTCGGCGAACTGTTCAGGCGATTCTCCGAATTTCTGTCGAGGCCTCAGACGAGCTTGCTCGTTTGCGGTTACGGCTTCGGCGATGAGCATATCAACCGGTTGCTGACTTCCGCGCTGCTCAACCCGACACTGCAACTGGTCATCTACTCTCCGGAATTTTCTGGGAACGTGTTGGACCCAGCGCTGCCAGCCGCGCTACGTAAGTTGCTGTCGCTGAAAAACCCCAGAGTCACCGTCATCGGCGGCGGCGCCGAAGCGTACCTGGACAAACTCGCTGCGCAATTGCCCGACCCGCTTCTCTATGACGACGAAATGCGTCGCCTGGCAAAGGTTCTTCGCGAGCCGTTCGCACCGGAAGCGGACGAGTACGACCCGGCGGAGGGCCTATGAGGAGCCGTCAGCCAGTCGGCTATGTGGTTCAAATTGATGGAGCCGAAGTCACCCTCAATCTGCTAGATATGCACCGCGGTCAGGTGGCGTCCCACATGCAAGGTGTTTCGACCGTCACCGAAGTGGGGAGTCTCCTTGCGTTAGACGCCGGCAGCCGAATCCTGGTGATGAAGGTACTCACGCTCAGTTTTGCAGAGCCGAAAGAAGCGCACCGCCTGGGAGTCGGCTCAAGCACCCACCAATCGGAGCCCTTGCGCAATCTGACCGGCGTGGTGGTCGGACGGCTTTTCCGGGACGGGGGTGCGACTCGATTTATTAGCGACTCGCTTCCGACGCCACCCTTGGGGGCTGAAGCTTTTCCACTGACGCGCGAAGAGTTGGAAGCATCGCTCGGCCGAGCCGACGACGAAGATTTGCCGATTTCGCTGGGCGAGGATTTGCGTGGTGGCGGTACGCTGCGAGTGGGGCTCGAGAGTTTCCTGTCGCGACACGTTGCTGTGCTGGGAAGCTCTGGCCAGGGCAAGAGTTGCTTCACGGCGTCAGTGCTCCAGCAGGTAGTACGCTTCCCCCATGCGCGCATAGTCGTATTTGACATCAATGGTGAGTATGAGGATGCGTTCCAGCTCGCTGACCTCCCGGCTGGTGCGGTGAAAGTCACGACGCTTGGCGGGGATGATGCCAACTCTTTCAAAATCCCGTACTACGCTCTGGGCCGGTTCGGGCTTCATCGGTTGCTCATCCCCAGCGAAAAAACCCAGCGTCCAGCGCTTTCATTCGCGCTCGAGCACCTGAACAAGGTCCGATGGTTTGCCGCAGCGAAGGGAGCGGGCCTGGCAACTGATGCGGCGGCAACACTGTTTGACGACTGTCGGCAGGCTGGCGCCGCCGACGCGGAAGCACGGATGCAACGCATCCGGAACGGCACGGCGGATGTGGTTGCACAGTGGCCGCATATGGCTGCACTGGCCGCGCTCGTTGCGGAAAGTCACGGGATACAACCTGGAAGAAACGGACCCGAGCGTTCCAGCTTCCACTATTCTAATGTCTCGCCTCTGGTTACTCGAATCCATCGATTTGCGGAAGACCCCATGTTTACAGACGTCGTGGACGTCAATGGCGGCGCAGGTCACGGCGAGCAACTCTCGTGGACGGTCGAATCGGCCAACCTGGTGGAACGTATTTTCGGCGGCCAGGAGGTTGACTGGCGCGTGCATATCATCAACCTTCGCCGCGTCTCCCATGACCTCACGCCGTTCGTCCTCGGCTCGTTGCTGGAGCTCTATGCTTACGAACTGTTCCGCCGCGGTCAGCATCAGGCGGTCCCCACCCTGCTGGTTTTGGAGGAGGCCCATCACTATATGCGTCCGATTGGCTCTGGTGAGGAGGCTAACGAAAACTCGCTGGCTTATGAGCGGCTCGCAAAGGAAGGGCGGAAGTTCGGCTTGGCTTTGTGGCTGAGCACGCAACGACCATCCGAAATCTCGCCTACCGTGCTTTCCCAGTGTAATAACTGGGTAACGTTCCGACTGACTTCGGAGAAAGACCTCGCTGCGGTCCAGTCAGCCAGCGAGTGGGCGGACAGACGTGAAGTCAGGCGCATCGCCGGCCTTGCGCGTCAGACCGCCATTGTCTTCGGCGGAAGCATCGCTATGCCGACGATGCTGCGAGCGCCTGATGCGTCGCCGAAGCCTCGCTCCGATGATGGCGCGTTTCGGCGGTGGGGGATGCAGTGACCTTGGACGTCTGGCATTGAGCGGCGCGACAGCGCCGTTTTTCCGCCAGACCTCTTGGGACGGAAATCTCGCTGTGTCCCATTGGGACACTATGCATCCCATCCGCCGGCTTCGCGGGGACAGCGTGTCCTTTCAGGCCACGCTCGGCCATCTGGCAGCCTTTCCGCGTGGTTCGAAGACCAGACCTCCTCAGCGAATGGGAGACGGCGTGTCCAAGATTGGACAGTGCGCCGTCACGCGCTGAGGGCGCGGATGAGTGTCCAATGTTGGACACTTTATCGGCCGGCGTGCTGCGGGGGGGGCTGCGTTCAGTGTAAGTGCACGCGTCATGTCGATTGCGGAGATTGCGCGCCATTTCAACGTGTCCCGTTCAACCCTGTGCAACATCCAGGCAGCTAACCGGCTGAGGGCCAATCTGGGTTCGATTTCTACCTTAGTAGATAGCTAGGCTGGTAGATGGATAGATAAGTATTTCAAGTGCCTTTCTTTCCTGATAATTCGTATTATCAGGAAAGAAAGCTTAGTCGCAAAAAGCGATTAATGTTTGGATAGCTAAATTTAATTTGATGGTTGCACGTGCACCCTGATAGGGTGTTTCTCGTTTTTCTCGCCCTGCTTCTCCGGACGCTCTCGGTAACATGCTCGCGTTAGGTGAAGGCCAGAAAGGCCAGGAAAACCCGACATTTTTCCTTGAAATCGGTGAGTGAATTTGCGCATAGGGCGGCGTGCAAATGAATATGAAGAACCTTCGAGAAGACGTACTCGAACGTACAAAGGACTTGACACCGGTCTCCGAGAGGCTCGCTGGTGCTCGGTTGTCTGAGGGCCGAGGTGACCGACGTTGGCCGACAACCGCACCAGGTTTTGCTGCGGCTTTATACGCTGCTCGTGAACGCATTCGTGCTTTGGAAGAAGCGCTGGATGGCATCCGCGGCGGAAGCGCGTACGAATCAATGCATCAAGAGACGCGCGGGCTCAATGCCGAGTTGAAGAATGCGTGGCACCGAATTGATTGGCTGGAAGAGACGCTGCGTGAGCATGGTCTGAGCATACCCGACTCCCGGACCTGACTGGATGCTGATAACCCGGTTTTGATGCGCAACATCACATGAATGACGTGCCGGCATCCTCCCCAATAATCTTCGACAACCTGACGCCGACGCTGTTTGTGGATTTCGACGGCACGCTCCATCGCGGCCGGGGATTCATTGATGAAGAGAGTGGCGAGATAGTGCTCGACACCGGGAATACCCCGTTCGAATTTGCTCCGCTGCTTGAAAGCCTGCTTGAACCATATCCCGAGGTGGAAATCGTTCTCACCACCTCCTGGCTGTACAAGCTGCCTTTTGAACAGGTTATGTCGCACCTGCCGCCGCCGCTTTCAATGCGCGTCGTGGGTTCGACTCGTGGCTACAAGGCGCGGTTCGGCTATCTGCAGGATGGTTCGGCACGTACGTACATCATTCGTTCGTACGTGTTCGACAAGCACCTAAAGAACTGGCTTGCCCTTGACGACTCCGTTTACGGGGGCTACTCCTTGAGCACCGACTTCCTGCCGCTCGAGCCGCATCTGGTGTTGCTCGATGCTCAGCAAGGTATTGGTAGCCCGGACGCTCAAGAACGTATTATCGAGTGGCTGCGGACAGTGCATGCTCCCGGCAATGAATGACCAGAGGTTCTCTGGAGGAATGGCTATGCCCTCGGGCAACAAAATTGACATCGACATCGCGCTGCGAAAAATCCACGAATTGTCGATGTCTGATGGAGACGTGGGGCGCGAATATTGGCAGTCGATTGGGCGACTCTTGCGCCGAGCAGTTGGCATTGAGGCTGGAAGCACAGCAGAATCACACATCAACTCGAGAGGGCAAACCACCGTACCTGTCGAAATTCGAAGAGCGTTGAACTGGAAGCCGGGGACGCGACTGAACTGGGTCATCTTGTCGGACGGATGCGTTTCAGTGAGTGAGAAAGCATAGGGGCTACGAAGTTGCCGACGAGAATGTTTGCGATGGAGCTTCAGGAAGCGATTTGAATGCCGATATAGCAGTCTTATGAATTTTTCGTCGCAACTTCGGAGTTCGCAGGTCAAATGGCAATCTCTTCTCAGGAACAACGTCGCGCAGTCTGCTTTTATGTAGCTGGACGCGCTGTCATCCATGCACTCGCAGGCGCTCATGTTTATCGCGTAGCTGTGGCTCCGATGAATAGCCCCAACTGGACGTATGAGCCGCGCAAAGGCTCCGTATTGACGGGGTTCGATGGGTACTGTGAAGCGTCGGATGTGCCCGAGATTCACATGAATGTTCGGTGGGACGACCAGGCGGGACGTTTCGTTGGTTACCGCGAGGGATTCGAGACCACCATTGAAAACCGCCGTTCTACCTTCAATCTGTTGAAGCCCGAATTTAGAACGACTGAATCAGCGCCTTCGGCGGAGCAATACCTTGAGGCATGGCGGGAACTTGCGCGCGCGCACGTCGCCGCCCGGTGGGCAGGTCCGATGGCGCAATTGATTCACGTACAGGGTCAATTTGACGAGCAGGATGCCCGTGACGACCTCGAATTCGAGCACGATATTTCGGTCGCGGACGGCATATTCCAACTGCTGCCGGAAGATGGCCTGTCCCATATTCTGCACACCACGGAAACTTCTCTGCGCGAGCCTGCAGTGTGGCGACAGGTGAATAGGCTCGCCGATGCTCTTGGCCAGCTGGGCGAAGTGGGGCGCGGACTTAATGAGTATCTGCCGGAGCCCCGAGCGGACTGGATGCAGGGCTTGGGTCCTGACGTAGCGGTCGCTGGCCCGCGTGTCCACGAGTAGGCTGCTGAGAAGCGCTGGCTCCCGGCGTCGCCGGTGGCGACACTTCCCTCTGAATGGAATGGCGCAGCTTTAAGTGTCACGAGTCGTGACACTTTCCGCATATCTCTCATGCGGCGCGGCGAGAAAGTGTCCCCGCGTGGGACACTTTCTCGCTTGCGGCACCGTATCCTCGGGTGTACGAGTTAGTACATTAGCGTGCAATGGGTTCGCACGAAGCCCCATGGCGTCATTGTCCAGGAGTGGGGCGCTCGTGATTCGCTTTCTCAGCACAAAGGAGATTGCCTCATGAAGGTGCGACGCCAGCACCGCTTTCGGCGGCATTTCGCGTCGCCAGACGCGATGCAGTCAATCGACCTACTCGCGCGAGCTATTGCTACGGACCTTCCCCTTGCTCGAAAGGTGCTGCGTATGCGTAACGCGCGTGCTGGAGCGGTTATAAAAGCTGCTCTTCGACAGAGGCGCGACGAAGCGGCGGTTTTGCCGAGGTAGCTACCTCACTTGCCCGCCCGGGAATGCTGAGCCTGACGAGTGGCGATTTGTTCAGCCTTGGCTGGCCGACCACGGCGACGCGGCATGTGCGTCTGCTGGTCCGGCAAAGCCGGCTCTTCGGTTGCAGTGAGTTGTTTTTTCCTGCCACGCTTCAGCACCGGCCGAGCGGAATCGCAGCAATCGGCCCAGCTTGATGCAAGCAGGCAAATCGCCGCCGTTGGAATGGCGGTTAGCTACTCGGCCAGAACAGATTGCTGCGGGTCAGCGGCCAGACTGATGTGTTCCAGTCTCCAACGCTTCAACTGCTTGAACGTCTGATAGCTCAGCACGGACTCGGACACCGGCTCGCAAAAGCGAAGCTCGATTTGCTGCCATTTCTTTAATGGGTCGAAGAGCTTTTGCTTGAACGCGTTCGCGATGGCATCAGCAACAGTTCTCGCTGCGCTTTCTGCCACATCAAAATCAGGCTCTGCTTGATGCAGGATAGTAATGTCGAGCTTATATGTGTCGTCCGGACCGTTCCGAGTAACCTCCTCGCCTGCATCCACATCAAAAAAGACGCCGACAATCAGTTCGCCATAGGGCTTGACCGCTTTCGCGATTTTCTCCGCCAGCTTGGTTTCCCTGGTCAATCGGTGCTCGAATTCGTCCGGAAAGGCAGAGCGCCGGTAGCGACTTGCCAGCCACATCTGCAAGACGGCATAGTCTTCGGGACTCAGTCGGATGTCGGCCCGAGGCACATATTCGTTCAGCTTGACCTTGTCGATACCAATCTTAGCGGTGGCCTCGAACTCTGCCCAGAAGGAGGCGTCGCCGCCGAATGCGATATGAAGCTTGCGCGGATTTTTGGCGTGAGTGCAGTTACCATCCTTTGCGGTCAAGCGTCCCACGACGACCTCGACAACCGGTTCAGCCTGCGGGTCTTGTGCGAGGTCGCAGTCGTGAGTTGCGACGACAACTATCGTCTGGTCCGGATTTGTCGCATGGCGAAGCTCCAGCGCATCAATGGCATCGTCGCCGAGCACAAATCCCTGTCGCCATGGTGTGTCACGATTCCACTCCCCCACGTCGCACCTTTACGCCTGTTCATTAGCTGGAGGGAGGTCGAAGTCGGCCGTAGCTGGCGTCCTCGCTCGATTGGAAAATCGAGCGTTCATACGCTCGCGTTGAACCGCCTCGCGCTTGTGAATCTGCACCAGCACCAACGCCGCGTCACGCGCCGACTCTCCGGCCTGGGCGACTTGCATGAGCGTCCGGCCATTGGCGAACTTCCGCTTTAGCAACGCGGCATTCACGTCGACGCCCTCGCGGGCCAGCACGTCGGCCGCCTGAGCGAGGTCCCGCAACCTGGCCGCATTTTCGTCCGCGACCTGCTCTCCATTGAGCCAGTTATAGACGGATTGACGGGACACACCCAGTGTCGCGGCGAGGTCTGAGACGGCCGGACGCAAGACTTCGCGAATCCGTGCAAGGTCTTCAACTGGCGTCCGAACATCGTCGACCACCGCTACCTCGACGCCGGGAGTCGCATACAGAGCGTGCTGAACGCCTCGCTGGAGGTGTTCAGGTGACAAATGACCGCCGGTGCCAATTACCGACAGCGCTGCCCCGGCCGCTACAAACCATCCCACCAGTCGAACAACGTTCGAAGTATCACCAGTCGCTGCCGGACGGTCTGTCACCCATCCCCCGTAAGTCGCTGCGCTGCTCATAACGCCTCCCTTAGGCCCAAGCGGCCAACGCGTGCTTTGTCACGATGGCCTTGAAGCACTTATCAATTTCGTCGTGAAGAGCCTTCAGTTGCGCCTCAACGTTGCCCAAATCGAATGCTTCTCGCTGAGTCGTAGAAGCATCTGTGTCGATTATGGCGTGCAGACCGGCCCACTGCGTAAATCGCGGGTCGATTTTTGGGGCAAGGGCGGTTAATTCAAGCGGCAGGCCGACTTGCCCATGCCGGATGAGCACGCGCGAGACGAGCTGACCTGCGGGCGTTGCGACGATGGTTTCACTGACTGAGTGCTGGTGCTGGACGCCCTCTCGCATCGACAGTCCAAGAACCTCCGGCACCAAAAAATCTCGAAGTGACTCCCGTTCCCCTGACGGCTGCACGGCGTCCAGGTAGCGCAGTCCGATTCGCTCGATAAAATCAAGGCGAAGAGCGTCATGCACGACGCTCAGACCCGCCAGCAGCGTCCCGGAGAAAGCCTCGAACGTTTCGTAACCTGTTGTCTGAAACGACAACGCGTTCGTCTCCAACACAAACCGCGCGCTGCCCGTGATGTCACCGAACTGATACCTCGACTGAGGTGTGACGGTCGGCGCCGCAAGCTGGCCGGGCTCGACGGTGCCGAAGGGTAGCACCAGACGTTGGACGACGTCTTGCTTGAAGTCCGGGAAATGTTTCTCCCGCATCTTGGCCTGAATGGCGGGAATGTACGCGTCCAAGTCCAGGACGGGGTTGAACTGGACTTGAGCCACGGTGTAGTAGACCGGCGCATTGTTCAGCTTCTTTCCCATGACATCCTCAACGTTTGGCTTGACAGGCGGGTTGACACTTTACACTGTACTTTACAGATTAGCCATCGGAAAGTGCTTGCGGCGTGTCAATGTGGCGGAGTTCTGTGGTGAGCTTTATCGCGCAGCGCTCCCCCGCGGCATCCGGTGCCTGTCGGGCCTCGGGGCAAATCGGTGGCAACCCTAAGGCAATGTTCTGCTCCAAAAAACAGGTGGCAAATAAGTGGCAATTTTCCAGGAATGCCACTGATGAGCGGCCCTTCAGCAAAAAGGTTGCAATCCGCAAGTCATTGATTTAAAATGAAATCCCCTAACCAGCGGGGCGCGGTTTTTGTGGCGACGGTGGATTCGGGACGTAGAGGCCGGAGGTTCGAATCCTCTCACCCCGACCAGGATTTACTTTGCTCTCAAGCAAAGCGGAAAAACCGCCGGACCTTTCCGGCGGTTTTTTTGTGTCCGCGCGATTACCCTTGCAATGTTCCGCACGCACGGCCCGGGCAAGTGCGACCGTCTGACGAGTCCCGTCCGCATGTCGTCCGGAACGGTTCCGTCCGGTACTTCACCGTCTCTGGCGCGCAAATCTCCTCTGATATAGTGGCAACTCATTGTCACGCTCTGCGCCGCGGGCGCACTTCATCGCTTGGAATCCTTGCCCTTATGGGCGCAGATTTGCGCCGTCGCCCTCCTGATCATCTGCTCGGGATTTTTTTCGATCTCCGAAACGAGCATGATGGCGCTCAACCGTCATCGCCTCAAACATCTCGTGCGCATGAACGTACATGGCGCCAAGGCGACCCAGAGCCTGCTCTCGCGCACGGAGGACCTGCTCTCGACGATTCTCGTCGGCAACAACGTCATCAACACGGTCGTGCCGGTGCTCACGACGTCGATCGCGGTGCGCTACTTCGGCAACGACGCGATTACGCTATCGATCGCCACCGCGCTCATTGCGTTGCTCATCATCATCTTCGCCGAGATCGCTCCGAAAATCGTCGGTGCGACTTATCCGGAACGCATCGCCCTGCCGGCGAGCACGCTGCTTGGCCCCATCGTCGGCGTCGCCAAACCGCTCGTGTGGATTCTCAACGGCTTCGTGCGCGGCATGCTGCGCGTGATGCGCATCGACACGCGCCGCGCAGCAGGCGAAGCCCGCCTCACCACGGAGGAATTGCGCACCATCGTGCTCGAGGCCGGCAACTACATGCCGACGAAACCGCGCAGCGTGCTGCTCAACCTGCTGGATCTGGAGAACATCACCGTCGACGACGTGATGGTGCCGCGCGCGCGCATCGAGGCGCTCGACATCTCGGCGCCGCTCGACACGATCCTCACGCAGCTCGAGACCTGCTACCACAACAAGCTGCCGGTCTACGACGGTGACATCGATCGCGTGGTAGGCATTCTTCCCGTGCGCCGCACGCTCGCTGCGCTGCGCCACCCCGACGAGCTCAGCGTCGATACGCTGCGCGCGCTGCTCGTGGACCCGTATTTCATTCCGAGCGATACGCCCGCACTGCGCCAGCTGCAGTACTTCCAGGAGAACCATCGCCGCGTGGGCCTGGTCGTCAACGAATATGGCGAAGTCGAGGGCCTGGTGACGACCGAGGACATCATCGAGGAGCTCATCGGCGAGTTCACCACGAGCGTGCCGGGCGCGGGCGGCAGCCGCTCGGGGTGGACGGCGGACGGCGACTGCCTGGTGAGCGGCGGCGTCGGGCTGCGCGATCTGAATCGCCGCCTCGGCCTGCATCTGCCGACCGACGGCCCCAAGACGCTCAATGGCCTGATCCTCGAAGTGCTGCGCGAGATTCCGGAGGCTTCCGTCAGCATGGAGATCGGCGGCGTGCGCATGGAAATCGTGCAGATCGACAACCAGGCGATCAAGACCGTGCGCCTGTTCAAGCCCAAAGCGCGTCCCGCGTCGCACGAGTAAGCGGTGGTCGCCCACTGCCCGTGACATCCGCCCATTTTTCGGGCAATTCCGATTGAGCGGCGACAGGGTTTTGACGAGACTGAAGGTCCACGTCTCACTCGCCGAACCCTGCCATGTCCTTGCCGACCGCTCCTCCGTCAGACGCGACCGTCCCCGCCGCCGCAGCTCCGGCACCTCCAGCACCCCCAGCACTTCCCGCGCTCACCTCGCACGCGCCGCCCCGGGACGGCTCGCCGTTACCATTTCTGGAGCAACTGCTCGGCGAAGCGATTCGGGCGGGCGCGTCGGATGTGCACTTCGAACCCATGGCGCAGCGCTTTCGCGTGCGGCTGCGCGTCGACGGCCGCTTGCACGAGCACGTCGACGTTCCTCAGCCCTGGCGCGACATGCTCGTCTCGCGGCTCAAGGTGCTCGCCAATCTCGACATCGCGCAGAAACGCTTGCCGCAGGACGGGCGCATGGTCTGGCGAGAAGCGGGAGAGCCGGTCGAATGCCGCGTCAGCACATTGCCGTCGCTGCACGGCGAGAAGCTCGTCGTGCGGCTGCTCGATGGCGCGAAAGTGCCGCTCTCGCTCGAGGGCCTGGGCTACACACCGCAGCAGTACCTCGCGCTCACGCAAGCCATCGCCCGACCGCACGGCATGATCCTGCTGACCGGTCCCACCGGCAGCGGTAAAACGGTCTCGCTGTACAGTTGCCTGCGACGGCTCAACGACACATCGCGCAATATCGTGACGATCGAGGATCCGGTAGAAATCCGTCTGCCGGGTATCACACAGGTCAATCTCAACGAGCGTGCCGGGCTCGATTTCGCGACCGCCCTGCGCGCCTTTCTGCGACAGGATCCGGACGTCCTGGTCGTAGGGGAGATACGCGACGCACAGACGGCCGAGATCGCCGTGCAGGCCGCACAAACCGGGCACCTCGTGTTTGCCACGGTCCACGCGAACGATGCGCCCAGCACGCTCGCGCGCCTGTTCGACCTCGGGGTCGCGCCATTCAATCTATCCTCGACGCTGCTGCTGATCAGCGCACAGCGGCTGCTCAGGCGCCGCTGCCCGGCAGGGTGCGAACCCGGACGATCCGCGCGGCCGCAACCCTCGGCACCCGCCCCGTGCATGCGATGTCATGGCTCGGGCTACGCGGGACGGATTGGCGCGTTTCAAGTCATGCCCGTCAGCGCCATTCAGGCGATCAACATCGCGCAGGCGCGCAGCCCGCACGAACTCGCGGCGCAAGCGCAGAGCGAGGGCGTCATGACCTTGCGCGAAGCCGGTCTCTGGCATGCCGCGGCCGGCACGGTATGGAAGGAGGACGTCGATGCGACGACCCCCGCCTGAAGCCAGTGCGTGGCCCCCGTCGGATGCGACGTGGGCCCTCGTCTCGTCGCCGCGCCGAGCGCGCCGCGGCGACGCTCATGAACGCGTACCTGCCCGGGTGGCGCTGCGAAGGAGCCGGCCATGCCTCGCATGACACAACCCAGACGCTGGCAGTGGCAAGGACGCGACGCGCACGGACAGTGGCGTCATGGCGAAGTCCTCGCACATGGCGAGGCGGGCGCACGCGTGATGCTGCGAGAGCAACGCGTGAGCGTCACGTATCTACGGGTGGGACGCCGCCACGCGCCTCCCGCACGCACGCGCGCGGCGGACGCCACCGATCTCGTCCGCCGGCTTGCCACGCTGCTGGGCGCCGGCGTGCCGCTGACGGCCGCGCTCGACGTGCTGGCGCGCGGCGCCCACACGCGGGGGCTGAAGCAACTGGCGACGACCATCGCACAGGACGTTCGGCAAGGACGCCCGTTGGCCGAGTCGATGTCGCGCGCGAGCCACCGATTCAGCCGCATCGACTGCCAGTTGATCGCGGCGGGCGAACTCGGCGGCCAACTGGCGCCGACATTGAACCGGCTGAGCGCGCAGTACGACCACGCGCGGACGGTGCGCGAAAAGCTGCAGCGGGCGCTCGCGTACCCACTCACCGTCCTCGGGGTGGCCGTGGCCGTGATGATTGCACTGCTGCATTGGGTGATCCCGGAGTTCGAGCGTCTATTCGCCAGCGCCGCCGGCGGCGGTATACCGTTGCCGCCAATGACGCAGTGGCTCATCGATATCTCGCGCGCCTCACTGGCACACGGGCCCTGGATAGCGGCCGGTAGCGGTGCGCTCGCGTTGGCCGTCATGATGGCATTGCGGCGCAGTGGCGCGTTACGGCGCCAGCGCGATCGTCTGGCGCTGCGCCTGCCGGGCGCGGGACAGATCGTTCGCATGATGAGTGCGGCGCGCTGGGCCCGCACGCTCGGCACGCTGCTCGACGCGGGCGTGCCGCTGCCCGATGCCATGGACGCCGCAGCCAGCGCGTGCGGCAATCTCATCATGCAGCAGGCGGCGCACGCGGTGCATCGCGCCGTGGCGCGCGGCGAGCGTCTGGCAACCACGCTCGAAGCCGATGTCCGCTGGCCGCTCGTCATCGCGCAACTGGTCGTGATCGGCGAGGAATCGGGTACACTCGGGCGCATGCTCAACCAGGCGGCCGATCTGCTCGACGAGGAGGCCTCGCATGCCCTGGTCAGTGCCTGCGCAACGCTCGAACCCATGATGATTACGTTTCTCGGCCTGCTGATCGGCGGCATGGTACTGGCCATGTATCTGCCGATGTTCCAACTCGGATACGGTGTCGCATGAACGGTTACGCTGAGTTCCTGCTCGTCGACTGGCTGGCACAACTGGAGCCTCACTGGCGTCTCGCGCTGTTTGCCGCGGCGGGCGTCGCTGCCGGTCCGGTGCTCGACGTCATCGTGCGCCGCGTACCGGCGGCCGTCGAACGGGCATGGCTGGCCGAGATGCAGGCCGTCGGCGCCGCCGATACCTTTGCTTCAGAAGCACGTTCGCGGACGAGCGCCGCCTCGATCGCCACGACGCTCGCCACGACGGTCGCCGCCGCGCCCGCGCAAACACCGCCCGCGCGTGGCTGGCAGCTCTCGATCCTGAGCGCCGTGCTGAGCACGGCCGTCTCGTGGCGATTCGGGCCCACATGGCAGTCTCTGGGCGCGCTCGGGCTCGTCTGGGCGCTCATTGCCCTCGCCTACATCGATTACGACACGCAGTTGCTGCCCGACATACTGACGCTGCCGCTGCTCTGGGCCGGCCTGCTGGTCAATCTCGGGCACTGGTTCAGTGCGCTGCCCGCCGCCGTCGTCGGCGCGGCGGCCGGCTACATGAGCCTGTGGGTGCTTTACTGGATCTACTGGTGGGTGCGCCGCCGCGAGGGCATGGGCTTCGGCGACTTCAAACTTTACGCCGCGCTCGGCGCATGGTTCGGCTGGACCGCGCTCGTGCAGATCCTGACGCTGGCCTGTCTGCTCGCCATCGTGGTCGCAGGCGCGGCGTGGCTCGCGGGACGTTTGCGCAGCGACGAGATGTTTCCTTTCGGCGCGTTTCTCGCCGCGGCGGGCGTCGCCACCCTGTTCTGGGGCAACGGCCTGATGATCTGGATCGGAGGAACGCCATGACTTACGCCATCGGTCTGACCGGCGGCATCGGCAGCGGCAAGACGACCGTGGCCAATCTGTTCGCAACGCACGGCGTCACCATCATCGACACCGACGCCATCGCGCACGGCATCACCGCCCCGGGCGGCGCCGCAATGCCCGCCATCCGGCGCGAGTTCGGCGACGCGTTCGTGGCCCCCGACGGTTCGCTCGATCGCGCTCGCATGCGCGAAGCGGTGTTCACGGACGACGCGGCAAAAGCCCGTTTGGAAGCCATTACCCATCCGCTCATTCGCACGGAATGCGAGCGTGCGGCCGCGCAAGCGACAGGGCCCTATCTGATTTTCGTCGTCCCGCTGCTGGTGGAATCCGGTACGTGGCGCGAGCGCGTGCAGCGTGTGCTGGTCGTCGACTGCACCGAGCAGACGCAGGTCGCCCGCGTGATGGCCCGCAACCGTTTCACGCGCGAGCAGGTGCTCGCTATCATGGCGCGTCAGGCGAGCCGCGCCCAGCGGCTCGCCGAAGCCGATGACGTCATCGACAACGATGTCGAGGATGCGCCGCTCGCACCACAGGTCGACAGGCTGCATGCGGCCTATCTGAAGCTCGCGGCGCAGGCGGCGAAGCGTGACGGCGGGGGGTAACGGCCACAGGTGGAGGTTACGCGGCGGCGCGAAACACGCATTTACCGCGTCCCCCTTGTACGCCGCCCCCGATAGAGCGCCCACTCGCGTTGCACCTCGACAGTTTCCCGCATTAGAATGTCGCCATTACGCTGAAAAGCGCCAACTCCTGGGCCAACGCGCTTGATCCTGTACGAATATCCGCTCAACGAACGCATTCGCACGCTGCTTCGGCTAGAAGAGCTGTTCGGGCGCTTTGCCTTTTTCGTCGCACAGGATCAGCCGCTCGATCATCACGCGGCGCTGATCACCATGTTCGAGATCGCCGATATCGCGGGGCGGACCGATCTGAAGAACGAACTGGTCAAGGAGCTCGACCGGCAGCGTCAGACCCTTCAGACGTATCGCGGCAACCCCGATATCGCCTCCGACGCGCTCGAGCAGTTCATCGGCGAAGTCGAACTGGCCATCGCGAATCTCAATCAGATCCCCGGCAAGCCCGGCCAGCATCTGAACGACAACGAGTGGCTCGCGAGCATTCGCAGCCGATCGGTGATTCCGGGCGGCACGTGCCGCTTCGACCTGCCGTCGTACTACGCCTGGCGTCACAATCACGCGGAACAGCGCCGTGCCGACATCGACAAGTGGATCGGCCCGCTACTGCCGCTGCGCGACGCCATCGGCATCGTGCTGGGTCTCGCGCGAGAGTCCGGCCACGCCAGCAAGGCCATGGCGCAGCAGGGCAGCTACCAGCAGATGCTCACGGGGCGCGTGTATCAGCTCATGCAGGTGCGCGTGGCGGCCGATTTGCGGGTCATTCCCGAAGCGAGCGCGAACAAATACATGTTGTGGGTGCGTTTCACGACGCAGGACGGCGATCTGAAGCCGCGTCCGGTCGACAGCGACGTGCCGTTCCTGCTGACGCTTTGCAATCTGTAAGATCATGACGACCGTCGTCAACTGTCCGACTTGCGGCAAGAAGGTGGTATGGGGCCCCGAGGCCAAGTTCCGCCCATTCTGTTCGGAGCGCTGCAAGCAGATCGATATCGGGGCGTGGGCCGCGGAGAAGTACACGATTCCGGCCGAGTCGCCCGACGACCCCTCGCAGGACTCGCCGCTCGATCCCACGCGACGCTGAGTGTTCGCGAGAAACAAAAAGGCGCCCGACGGGCGCCTTTTTTGCGTTTTGGCCACGCGTCATGACGAGTGGCGCCGACATATCCATGCCAATGGCAGCCGCGGGCAGATGGCGCCGCGCGCCAAGTCGGCGTGCGTTGGCACGCGTCCCAGGCCGCACCCTATCCCCTGGCCGCCAGTTCCTCCGCGAGCCAGTTCAATGGCGGCAGCGCCGCGGGCAGCAGCGGCTCGACCTTGACGGGCGGGTGCTCCCACGCCAGCGCCTGCCCCTCCTTGCCATGCGGCTCGCCCTGCCATGCCGTTACCTTACAGAAGTGCAGCCGGACATATGCATGCGGATAGTCGTGTTCCAGCACGCGCCACGGCGCACATCGCTGCACCGTCACGCCGAGTTCCTCGTGAAGCTCGCGAGCCAGTGCGGCCGCAACCGACTCGCCCGCCTCCAGCTTGCCGCCCGGAAATTCCCAGTAGCCCGCATACGGCTTGCCGGCCGGGCGCTGGCCGAGCAGCACCGCGCCATCGGGACGCACCATCACCCCGACGGCCACTTCCGTGACGGGACGCCCGTCGGGCGCAAATCGTTTCGAATCTGTCATATCGTTGCCAGGCTGCCCCGCAGCCATGCCTGCGGGGCGTGCCCGCGAAAATCATTCCCGAGCCGGGAGGCACACCGCACGCCGAACCCTCGGGTGTCGCGCGCGGCGTGCACCGAATCGTTACGAGGTCTGCGCCCCGCCGCGCCGCTTACCCGCCCAGTCGCGGGCGAACTGGAACGCCACACGGCCCGAGCGCGACCCGCGCTCCAGCGCCCAGATCAGCGCCTCGTGACGCGCACTCTCCGTCTGATCGGCCGGTACACCGAAATGCTCCAGCCAGTGGCTGACGATCGTCAGGTAGTCGTCCTGCTTGAACGGATAGAAGCTCACCCACAGCCCGAATCGCTCGGACAGCGAAATCTTCTCCTCGATCACCTCGCCCGGGTGAATCTCCCCGTCCTCGGTGTGACGATAGCTCTCGTTGTCCTTCATGTACTCGGGCAGCAGGTGCCGGCGGTTCGACGTCGCGTAGATCAGCACGTTGTCCGACTGCGCAGCCACGGACCCATCGAGCGCGACCTTCAGGGCCTTGTAGCCCGACTCGCCGTCTTCGAAGGACAGATCGTCGCAGAACACCACGAAACGCTCCGGACGGTTGGAAATCAGATCGACGATGTCGCCCAGATCCGTCAGGTCGTCCTTGTCGACCTCGATCAGACGCAGCCCTTCGGCGGCGTACTGGTTCAGACACGCCTTGATCAGCGACGATTTGCCCGTGCCGCGCGCGCCGGTGAGCAGCACGTTGTTGGCGGGCTCGCGGCGCACGAACTGGCGCGTGTTCTGCTCGATGAGCGCTTTCTGGCGTTCGATGTTCTGTAGATCGCCGAGCGTAATGCTCGAGACCTGGGCGACCGGCTGCAGGAAGCCGCGCCCCTGCTTCTTGCGCCAGCGAAACGCCACGGCGGTATCCCAGTCGATCTCGGGTGCGGCCGGCGGCAACATCGCCTCCAGCCGGGCCAGCACGCCCTCGGCGCGCGTCAGAAACTGCTCGAGTTTGTCCATGCTTCGAAATCCCCGCGCCGCTCACGGGCGCTCATGTCGGTGCTTCGTGGAGTGATGGTTTCCCTTCGCTGTGCGCCGCGGTGCTTTTGCCACCTGCTGGCGATACGCCGACCGGCGTCGGCGACTGTCACTGGTGCATCACCGATGCCGGTCGGCGTCGGCGCTCCGCGCCAACGGCCCCGGCCTCCGGTGGGAGACGCAAGGCCGTCGCGTCAGGGCTCAGGAACGGTAATCGGCGTTGATGCTCACGTAGTCGTGCGACAGGTCGCACGTCCACAGCGTTGCCGCCGCGTCGCCGCGGCCGAGCACCACGCGTACCGTGATTTCGCTCTGCTTCATCACGCGCTGGCCGTCCTCCTCCCGGTAATCCGGGTTGCGGCCACCAGCGCGTGCGACCAGCACGTCGTCCAGATACAGGTCGATCTTGCTCACGTCGAGATCGTTCACGCCGGCGTAGCCGATCGCGGCCAGAATACGACCCAGGTTCGGATCGGACGCGAAAAACGCCGTCTTCACCAGCGGCGAATGGCCGATCGCATAAGCAATCTGGCGGCACTCGGCCACGTCCCGGCCGCCCTCGACGGTCACGGTGATGAACTTGGTCGCGCCCTCGCCGTCGCGCACGATCAATTGCGCGAGTTCCTGCGAGATCGAGAGCAGCGCGTCGCGAAACGCCGCGAAAGCGGGCGTGTCGGTGCTGGCGATCTCGGGCAGATCGGTCTGGCCCGTGGCGGCCACGATGAACGAGTCGTTGGTCGACGTATCGCCGTCGATCGTGATCGCGTTGAACGAGCGGTCGGCGACGTACTTCACCAGCGCGTCGAGCACCGGTTGCGCGACGCGCGCGTTGGTGCCGACGAAGCCGAGCATGGTGGCCATGTTCGGCTTGATCATGCCCGCGCCCTTGCTGATGCCGGTGAGCACGACCGGCTTGCCATCGATCGTGATCTCGCGCGACGCCGCCTTCGGCAGCGTGTCAGTGGTCATGATCGCCTGCGCGGCTTCGTACCAGTGTGCCGGGGCCAGATTCGCAATGGCTTGCGGCAGACCCGCCACGAGGCGATCGACCGGCAGCGGCTCGAGAATCACGCCCGTGGAGAACGGCAGCACCTGATTCGCGCGGACGGACAGCAGCCCGGCCAGCGCCTCGCAGGTCTGGCGCGTGGCGGCCATGCCCGGCTCGCCGGTGCCCGCGTTCGCATTGCCCGTGTTGACGACCAGCGCGCGAATGCCGGCGCGCGCGGCCAGATGCTCCTTGCACACCGTCACCGGCGCGGCGCAGAAGCGGTTCGTCGTAAACACGCCCGAGACCGTGCTGCCCGGCGCCAGTCGCATGACCAGCACGTCCTTGCGATTCGGTTTGCGGATATTGGCTTCGGCCCAGCCCAGTTCGACGCCAGGCACGGCGCGCAGTCGGGAGGCTTCGATCGAGGGGAAATTGACGGCCATGAGGTTCGCCCGCGAGAGAAAGAGTTTCAGCTCCCGCCCTGGCGATGTCGGCACGACAGTCCGCCCGGGCGGCGGTTGATCGGTGCTGCCGGCGCGATCCGCGGGTGGCGGGTGCGCTGCCGCAACCTGCCTCCCCCGGAAAAACCGGCGCTACAAACGACGCGGCGCCGATCAGGTGTCGGCGCCGCGTCGATCGGTTCACATCTTAAGACAGTTTGCCGTGGCAGTGCTTGAATTTCTTGCCACTGCCGCACGGGCACGGGTCGTTGCGGCCCACCTTCGGCAGCATCTCGCCACCGGCCGTGACTGCCGCGGCCGCCTGCGCGAGCGCCGCGACCACCGGGCGGCCGGCGTCCTCGTCGACTTCACCCTCGCCGCCCACGGTCTCGAGCTCGTCATGCTTGAACTCGATGTTCACCAGGCCACCGGCGTTGTCGTCGAGCGACTCGGTCGCCTGCTCCAGCTCTTCCTGCGACTGGATGCGCACGTTCATGATCACGCGCGTGACTTCGAGCTTGATCGTCTCGAGCAACTGCGCGAACAGTTCGAACGCTTCGCGCTTGTACTCCTGCTTCGGATTCTTCTGCGCATAGCCGCGCAGGTGAATGCCCTGACGCAGGTGGTCGAGCGCCGCCAGGTGCTCGCGCCAGTTCGAATCCACGCTCTGCAGCATGACCGAGCGCTCGAAGCCCGAGAACGATTCGCGTCCCACGAGTTCGACCTTGGCGTTGTACGACGCTTCGGCCGCGTCGAGCACTTCCTTGAGGATGTCCTCGTCGTCGATCTCTTCCGAGCCTTCGATGCGCGACTGCAGCGGCAGGTCGAGCTGCCATTGCTCGCGCAGCGTCGTCTCGAGGCCCGACAGATCCCACTGCTCTTCGACGGTGCCGGCCGGCACGTAGCCGCGCACAAGGTCCTCGAACACGCTGCGGCGCATGCCGGCAATGGTCTCGGACACGTCCTGCGCTTCGAGCAGCTCGTTGCGCTGTTGATAGATGACCTTGCGCTGGTCGTTGGCGACGTCGTCGTACTCGAGCAGTTGCTTGCGCACGTCGAAGTTGCGCGCTTCGACCTTGCGCTGGGCCGATTCGATCGAGCGCGTGACGATGCCCGCTTCGATGGCTTCGCCCTCGGGCATCTTCAGACGATCCATGATCGCGCGCACGCGGTCGCCCGCGAAAATGCGCAGCAGCGGATCTTCCAGCGACAGGTAGAAGCGCGACGAACCCGGGTCGCCCTGGCGGCCCGAGCGGCCGCGCAGCTGGTTGTCGATACGGCGCGATTCGTGGCGCTCGGTACCAATGATGTGCAGACCGCCGGCGGCCTTCACCTGCTCGTGCAGGCCTTGCCATTCGTCCTGCAGTTGCTTGATGCGCGCCTGCTTCTCGGCGTCCGACAGATTCGGATCGGCCTCGATGAAGGCCGCCTGCTTCTCGACGTTGCCGCCAAGCACGATGTCGGTCCCGCGGCCGGCCATGTTCGTGGCGATCGTGATCACGCCGGGACGGCCCGCCTGCGCCACGATCTCGGCTTCGCGCGCATGCTGCTTGGCGTTGAGCACCTGGTGGGGCAGCTTTTCGCGCGTGAGCAGTTGCGAGAGATATTCCGAGGTCTCGATCGAGGTCGTGCCCACCAGCACCGGCTGGCCGCGCTCGACGCAATCGCGGATGTCCTTGATGACGGCGTCGTACTTTTCCTTGGCCGTCTTGTAGATCTGGTCCTGACGATCGATCCGCTTGGGCGGACGGTTCGTCGGGATCACCACCGTCTCGAGACGGTAGATTTCGTTGAATTCGAACGCTTCGGTGTCCGCCGTCCCGGTCATGCCGGAGAGCTTGGCGTACATGCGGAAGTAGTTCTGGAACGTGATCGAGGCGAGCGTCTGGTTCTCGTGCTGGATCGTGACGTGCTCCTTCGCTTCCACGGCCTGATGCAGCCCCTCGGACCAGCGACGGCCGGCCATCAGGCGGCCGGTGAATTCGTCGACGATGACGATCTCGTCGTTCTGCACCACGTAGTGCTGGTCCTTGTGGAACAGCGTGTGTGCGCGCAACGCCGCGTACACGTGATGCATGAGCGTGATGTTCTGCGGCGCGTAGAGGCTGTCGCCCTCGGCGATCATGCCCCACTCGGCGAGCAACTGCTCCGCCTTCTCGTGGCCACGCTCGGTCAGGAACACCTGGCGCGCCTTCTCGTCGAGCGTGTAATCGCCCGGCACTTCGACGCCGGTGCCGTCCGCCTTCTCTTCGCCGATCTGGCGCTCGAGCAGCGCCGGCAGACGATCCATCTTCACGTACAGCTCGGTGTGGTCTTCCGCCTGCCCCGAAATGATCAGCGGGGTGCGCGCCTCGTCGATCAGGATCGAGTCCACTTCGTCGACGATGGCGTAGTTCAACGTCCGCTGCACGCGCTGCTCGGTCTCGTAGACCATGTTGTCGCGCAGATAGTCGAAGCCGAATTCGTTGTTCGTACCGTAGGTGATGTCGGCGGCGTAGGCGGCCTGCTTCTGATCGTGCGGCATCTGCGACAGGTTGATACCCACCGTCAGGCCGAGGAAGTTGTACAGACGCGCCATCCACTCGGCGTCGCGCTGTGCCAGGTAATCGTTGACGGTCACGACGTGAACGCCCTTGCCGGTGAGCGCGTTCAGATACGCGGGCAGCGTTGCGACGAGCGTCTTGCCCTCCCCCGTGCGCATTTCGGCGATCTTGCCGTAGTGCAGCACCATGCCGCCGATCAGCTGCACGTCGAAGTGGCGCATCTTGAGCACCCGCTTGCCGGCCTCGCGGCACACCGCGAAGGCCTCGACGAGCAGCGAGTCGACGCTCGCCCCCTGGGCGATGCGTTGCTTGAATTCCTCGGTCTTGCCGCGCAGTTGTTCATCGCTCAGTTGCGCGATCTGGGGCTCGAGGGCGTTGATCGCCGCGACGGTTTTCTGGTACTGCTTGATGAGCCGCTGGTTGCGGCTGCCAAATACTTTTTTGAGAAGACCGGGAATCATCGGATCACTGGTTAGGGCGGCAAATGTCGTTCGCAGTCGCACGGCCTGCCCGCCCGGCGGCGAGCGAGCCCGGGACTCTTCCCCCGTGAATGCCGAACCGCCCGAGGCGTCTGTGCGCTGCGGGTCACCGGTGTTTGGCACTCGGGCCTCGCACCGGTTCGATACCTGTACTGAAAAATGGATTCTAGCATGCTGGCGTGGCACGTCCCGGCACCACGCTACGGCAACGGGCCGGTGTTTTCGGGGGATGTCGGGAGGCGACGCCCGATGGCGGGGTAGAATATGCGGCGCCCTCTGTCTCATCATATGAAACGACCCAAAGCACCCCGCGTCGCCCGCCCGATGGCCGACCTCCTGTCCGCTTCCGACGGGGCCGGTTCGCTGCTGGTGGCCGCCGAGCAACTCGGCCGGCTCGAGCGTGACGTGCATGCGCTCCTGCCCGAGCCGCTCGCCGCCAGCGTGCGGCTCGCCCCGCCGCGCGACGGCACGCTCGTCTTCCTCGTCTCGAACAACGCACTGGCCGCGCGCCTGCGCCAGCAAACGCCGTCATTGATCGAAGGGCTTGCACAGCGCGGCTGGCTCATCCGCACGATCCGCATCCGCGTGAGCATTGCCGAGCCGCAGCCGCAGAAGCCGCCCAAGGAAGCCCGGTTGTCCCGGCAGGGACTCGTGAGCCTGCGAGAATTGCGCGACGCCCTTGAGCCTTCGCCACTGCGCGACGCCCTGGCCCGGCTCGTCGCACGGCACTCCTATGGCGGCACGCGCAAGTCCTGAGCGCGCATGGTCCGAAGGGAAGCAAGAAAAAAAGCGCGAAACGTGAGAGCGCGGTAACCCCGCGATGCGGGCGGCGGGACTCGCCAGTAGTTGCCACACTTCCCATTGCAGGACTTCCAACGCCAAAACCTGTCGGGCGTCAAATAAAAAAGCGCCGGAAATCCGGCGCTTTCGTTTTGTTACATTCGCACCGCCGCTGGCGGCGCGACGCGCGAATTACGCGAACTGCGTTTGCGGCTCGAACTGGAAGCCGCGCGGCGCTTCTTCGGCGTGCTCGAAAGTCACGACTTCGTAGGCTTGCTGCGCGAGAAGCTCGCGCAGCAGCTGGTTGTTCAGCCCGTGGCCCGACTTGTAAGCCGTATAGGACGCCAGCAGCGGATGGCCGATCACGTACAGGTCGCCGATCGCGTCGAGCATCTTGTGCTTCACGAACTCGTCGTCATAGCGCAGGCCATCGTTGTTCAGGATACGGTATTCGTCGAGCACGATGGCGTTGTCCATGCTGCCGCCGCGTGCCAGCCCCAGCTCGCGCAGCATTTCGACTTCGTGCGCGAAACCGAACGTGCGCGCGCGGGCGATTTCCTTCGCATACGACGTGTCGGCGAAATCTACTTCCAGCGCCTGACCGGTCCGGTCGACGGCGGGATGGCGGAAATCGATGGTGAACTTGAGCTTGAAGCCCTCGTATGGCTCGAGACGGGCAAACTTGTCGCCGTCGCGAATCTCCACGGGCTTCGTCACCCGAATGAATTTCTTGGCGGCGGCCTGCTCTTCGATGCCTGCCGACTGGATCAGGAAGACGAACGTCGCCGCGCTGCCGTCCATGATCGGGATTTCTTCGGCCGTGACATCGACATACAGATTGTCGATGCCCAGACCCGCGCATGCCGACATCAGGTGTTCCACCGTGGACACCCGCGCACCATCCTTTTGCAGCACCGATGCCAGACGCGTGTCGCCGATCGCCATCGCCGACGCCGGAATCTCCACGGGGGGATTCAGATCGGTACGGCAAAAGACGATGCCCGTGTCGGGCGGCGCCGGACGCAGCGTCAACTCGACTTTGCGACCGGAGTGCAAGCCGATGCCGACTGTCTTGGCGATGGATTTGAGAGTGCGCTGCTTGAGCATGCTATTTGTTAAAAACTATCGGACGCTATGGATCATAGTTCCAATTATAACAGATCGGCGCCTATGTCGCTGTGCCACAAACACAACGCTTCGTTACCAAACGTTTTGCCTTTCGCCCCATCGTTCTTACCTCGCCCATGCCGCCCACGCCGTGAAAGGAAACGACGCGACACCCTTGGCGATTCGGTGTCGGGCTCGCACCCGGCGTTCGTCGGGCTCGGGGCACCCCGGCCGCTGCGACGGAGGCATGCCGCAGCGGTCGGGGGAACAGGACCACGAGACCGGGTCAGGGGTGACGAACGCTTACCCGTAACGTTCGCCATCTGCGAGACGTCGACGCCTGTTGCGACTCTGGCTGTCGCAACCCGCCAGGCACCGGCGCACTCACAACCTTGCCGTATCGTCGTTCGGATTCGTACCGCGGCGCGCACGCCCCACGCCCGGTGGCATGGTAGACGGAGCGACGGCGAATCCTCACGACGACCCGCGTAGGTCTCGCGATTCCCAAGGTGCGGCGGCGCCAGGCACTGGCACCCGGCCCGCGCGCAACCCTGTCAGTCGGCTTGCTTGCGCAGGAAGGCCGGGATGTCGTAGGTATCGACGCCCTTTTCCTGCAGCGCGGCGACGTGCGAGGCCGCGGTCTCGCGCGTGCTGCGCCATACGGCCGGCGTGTCGAGCGCGCCGTAGTCCGTACCGGCAGCCTGACCGACGTTCGGCACGTGACCGGTTGCGATCGGCATGTTGTCGGTACCGGTCTTGAGCAGCGTCATCGGCGCCGCGGCCTTCTTCGCCACCGCACGGCCCAGGCCGGTCGCCACGACCGTCACGCGCAGTGCGTCGCCCATCTTGTCGTCGTAGACGGTACCGAAAATCACGGTCGCATCTTCGGCGGCGTAGCTCTTGATGGTGTTCATCACTTCACGCGTCTCCGACAGACGCAGCGAACGCGACGCCGTGATGTTGACCAGCACGCCGCGCGCGCCCGACAGGTCCACGCCTTCGAGCAGGGGGCTTGCCACGGCCTGCTCGGCGGCCAGACGCGCACGGTCGACGCCGGCGACGGTCGCCGTGCCCATCATCGCCTTGCCCTGCTCGCCCATCACCGTCTTCACGTCTTCGAAGTCGACGTTCACGAGACCGTCGACGTTGATGATTTCGGCGATGCCGGCCACGGCGTTGTGCAGCACGTCGTCGGCGCACTGGAAGCACTTGTCCATCTCGGCGTCGTCACCCATGACTTCGAACAGCTTGTCATTGAGCACCACGATGAGCGAGTCGACGTTGTCTTCGAGCTCCTGCGCGCCCGTCTCGGCCACGCGCATGCGCTTGCCGCCTTCGAACTCGAACGGCTTGGACACCACGCCGACGGTCAGAATGCCCATTTCCTTGGCGATCTGCGCGACGACCGGTGCGGCGCCCGTGCCCGTACCGCCGCCCATACCGGCCGTGATGAACACCATGTGCGCGCCGCGCAGGGCGTCGGCCACGCGCTCGCGCGCCTCTTCGGCGGCGGCGCGGCCCATTTCCGGCTTGGCGCCCGCACCCAGACCCGTCTTGCCGAGCTGGATGTTCACGCCGGCCTGCGAGCGGCCCAGCGCCTGAGCGTCGGTGTTCATGGCAATGAATTCCACGCCTTGCACACCGCGGTTGATCATGTGCTGGACGGCATTGCCGCCAGCGCCGCCAACACCCACCACCTTGATGATGGTGCCGTTGGTTTCCGTTTCCAACATTTCAAAGTTCATAGCGCCTCCAGTGAATTATTGATCCGGCCCCTGTGAACTTGTATCAAGCTGCATAGCGAACAGGGCCGTGCTCGAAATACTTGCGAATTCGTTCGGGCTGGCGTTGCACGCTG
>NZ_NJGW02000033.1:0-28965 GCF_002216225.1 Pandoraea sp. CB10b_02 | reverse complement strand
TTCGCGTCGCTGCATCAGCAGCAGAGAAGTGAGATTATGTCGCAGCTTCTCGTCGTCGTCAACAGTTTTTTCGCACTTCCCGCTCGCCGCCGTAGCGACTCGCCCGCTCAAAAACCGCCAACCACCGGGCCTCTCGGCCCCCTCCCGCCCCGTCGCTTCGCTGCTTGCGCTGCGTCGCCGTCGTTGCGAGAGACGAGATATTAGACAGGATCGCCGCGACATGCAAGGAGTTTGTGAAACTATTTTGAAGGTGACGGAAAATGCGCGCGTCTCTTCATCTTCCTGATTCTCGAATGTCGCTAATGGGAAGACAGAGAGACGGATCGCGGCGGCGAAAGCGTCGCGCAACGCCGGGACGGTGACCACCCGCCCTCGACACCGCTGCCGGCGCTTACGGCGAAGTTCGCATACCGCGGGATCGCGCTGACAAAAAGCGCCGGCAGCCCACTGGTCTGGGCCGCCGCGCTACCGGCAAACCGGCCTTCGCCCTGCGCGATGCTGAGCTATGGTGAGGTCCGAAGAAACATGACGGTGTGCACCAGGCCAGGCGCCGCGCATACCTGTACTCGCGAGAACGTCGGCGCGTCGCGCGCGAATGTCACGCCGTCGACGCTTCAGTTGAGCGCCTTCGAAGCAGACAACTCGTCGGCGAAGGCGCCCGAGCCGGCGGCAGCGGCGGACGCATCGTTTCCAGTGCCCGAAGCGGCCGCGTCGCCCTTAGCGGCAGCTCGCTGCGTGAAGTTGCGCAGATGAAGGAAGAACTGCCCCATCATCTCGACCCACAGCCGCAACGAGAAGCGCAGGAACTCCTGCGACACGCCGCCTGCCACGAAAACGTCCATCTCCAGCACCAGGAACTCGCCGTGCGCCGCGACGCGAGCAAAGCGGCGCGAGCGATGCCACTCGTTGAGCAGCCCATCAGGCAATTCGCCGCCCTGTACGCGCAAGGGGCAGCTCAGCGTGAAATCCAGATATTGATCCACGCCAGTCTGATTCCCCCAGTGCACCTGATAGCCAATACCGTGGCTCGCGCTGTGCAAGCGCGTGACGAGATCGTCCTGCTGCACGGACACCGCGCAGCCAGCGGCACGAATGGCGTCGGCGACCTGCGCCGACGTGACAAACATCACGACTTCGGCCTGCACGGTCGTTCCCGCCGCAGTGGCGCCGGCGTGCGCGGCGTCCTGATTGTCGTGTTGCGTCGTGTTCTCTTGGCTCATGCCAGTCATCCTCGAACTTACGGTTTCTGAATTGCCGCGGGCTTATCGGGCAGCACCCGGCGTGGGTGCCGCCGTGGGTGCCGCATCAGGGACCAACGCCGCAGCGGACCTGTTGGCGATGGCCGCCGCGGCCTGCTGCTCATCGAACTTGCCCTCATAGAGCTTGTCGCCGTACTGCTGCGCGATCTGCTCGTACTTCACGCGGGCCTGCGACGCGAACGGCTGACGCGCAGCCACGACCGTCGCCACGTCCATCGTCTCGTACGCCGTCAGGATTTCCTGACCGACGGCGTACAGCCGCTCGTTCTTGTCCTTGCACATCGCGAGCGCTACACGCTGGGCCGCAGTCTCGTCGGCCAGATGCTTGCGCTGCGCATCTGCCTGGCGCGCGAGCTTGAGCAACTCGTCGTAGGCGTTGCGGTATTGCGCGATCTGCGCGTTCGCCTTGTCGGCCACGGCCTTGACCTCGGATTGCGACGCACGAGCGTCCTGCGCCAGACGCTCGCCCGACTGCCGCTGCGCCGCGAGCTGCTGCCTGGCTTGCTCGAGCTGCTTGCGCAGCGCGTCGGGCGACTCCTTGCCGGGCGCTGCGGCAGACGCACCGCCCGCCTTGAGCGCGGCCAGTTCGTTCCTCGCCTGCTGCAGCTGCTCCGTCGTCTGACGCAGTTGCGTGCGCAGCCGCTCCTCCATGCTCGGGGCCCCTTGCGGCGACTGCGCCGAGGCGGCCGCGCAGACGACGAACATCGCGGCGGCCAGCCCTTGCCTCAGTCGCGGGACATTCAGTGAGACATTCAGCGAAACATCCGGCAACACCTGCCATACCTGCCATACCTGCCATACCCGCAATATGCGCGCGGTCTGTTGACTCATGACACCTCCTCAGAATCGCGCGTTGACTTCGATCTGCAGCGTGTCGATCGACTGCGGCGCGCCATAGACTTCCTTCGTCGACAACCAGCGGCCCGTGATCCAGGCGTTCTTGTCGAAGGCATAGGAGCCGCCGAAGTAATAGCCCTTCGCGTTCGTGCCGCCGCCGTGGAACGTCGAATCGTTGTACGCGTCGGGCACGGCGTCGGGCTCGATGCGCTTGTAGCCGAACAGGAGGTTCCAGTCGCCGCGCGCGGCCATCACCGGCTTGCCGAAGGTCGCCTGGAACATGTAAGCGTTGGGCCCGCTCTTGAAGTTCTCCCGCGTGGCAGCGCCCGCGCCGAAATTGTTGACGATGCCGCCGTTCGCCCTCGCCCACATCTCCCCCTCGTTGTAGGCGAGGTTGCGGATGTAGTTGACGTCCAGACGCAGCGGATAGCGGCCGGCGAGCATGGTGTCCCAGCGCGCCGACAGATCGAGCAGCTGGAACTTCGACGCGTAACCGACATACTGGGGCTGCGGCGTATTGGCCGGATCGATCGGATTGAGCGCGATGTTGCGCAGCAGCATGAGCGTATTGCCCTTTTGCATGAACGCCGGACGCGACCAGTCGCTGTCGCAGCTCGTCTGCCCCGCGTAAAGCGCGCACGGCGACGAAAGCTGCCCGGTAATGTTGCGGAAATCGAAGTAGCCGACGGTGCCGCGGAATGCGTTCTTCGAGTCGAGCTTCCAGTTTGCGCCGAACTGGGCGCCGAGCAGCCACTTGGTCTGGCTCGACATCTTGTCCTGGCTGTTCGACGGCGAGTTGTCCCCCGAGTATTCGAGCGGGATGAACCCGAGCGAGCCGAACAGTTCGACGTTCTGCGCCTGCGGCAGCGTCTTGTTGAACTGCGCCGCAATCCCGTCGATGTTCAGATCGTTCGAGAACAGCATGTCGCTCGTGACATATGGCGGCGTAAAACGACCGCCAGTGAACTTCACCCAGCTGAACGGCTGATACGACATCCACATCTGATCGAGCCAGACGCCCTTCTTGTTCAGGCCGCCGCCAAGCGTGGTGTTGGTCGAAACCGGGCTGTCGTCGTTGCTGCTTGCCAGACGCACGCCGGCTTTGACCTGCTCGGACACGTCCGCAAAGATGCCGAAGCGGGCCCGCGCACGGAACTGGTTGGTGCGGTTCTGGGTGGTATTGAGCAACGGCGGCAGCGCCACATTCGTATTGGTGTTGACGTCGAAGCCGTTGCCGCGATTGATTTGCGCCCAGTCGATCTGCGTGTTCGCGTTGCTGCTCGAGTAGAAGCGCGACTCGTTGCGCAGACGGAAGTCGCCCTCGATGTGAATGCGCTTGGTCCACTCAGGCATTTCGTTCGGCGCGGCCCACCCTTCCGACCTGGCCTGTGCCATCACCTCGCTCTTGACCTCGTCGCGGATCTGATCGCGCGTGGTCTGCGAGATGTACGGAACGCGCACGTCGCCCGGCTCGGCGGCCGCGCCGGCCGCGACGCCCGCGGCCGCCGGCGCGGACGCCTGCTTCTGCGCGGCCTGCGAGGCCGCATAGGCTTCCGTCTCGGCCTGCGCGAGCAGCGCCTCGCCGGTGGCCTTGTCGATCGCGCCGCTCTTGATCAGGCCGCGAATGAGCTTGACCATCGCGGTCTCTTGCGGCGCGCGCGGCGCCTGCGCATGGGCCACGCCCGCGGCGCACATGAGTGCGAGCGCCAGCGCGACCGCGCCCGCCGGGCCGGCAACGCGAGGGGTGCGCCGCGCAACGGGCGCGCCGGTCATACGTTCCAGTGCTTTCATCTTGTGTGTGACTCTTGCGTAAATAGGAAGTCCGGCGTGCGCCGTAAGTGTCTTGCCGTGTGTCTTGCCGCGCGTCATGGCCTGCGCCCCCGGATGCTCATTGACAGCGGATAACGCAGCGACGCCGGCGGCTTCTCGTCCGCGTGGAAGTCGCGCAGCATTGCAAGCACCGCTTCGTCAATGCCCGGATTGCCCGTGCCCCGAATGAGCTGCGCGCGCGTGGCGCGCCCATCGGCGTCGAGCCAGAGGTCGACGCGCACGTCGTCGAAGGCCAGCGTGCGGGTGCGCGGATCGCGCCCGAACGCCTGCTGCAACGAACTCGCCAGCCAGGCGCTGTACGAGCGGCTGCCGAGCCCGCCGCCACCGCCGGTCATGCCGCCGCCGCTGCCGGCGCCGATACCGAACGCATCGGTGCCCGCTTGCGCGTCGCCGTTGATCGTCACGGCGTCGCCGAGATCCTTCGTCGGGCTGGGCGGCGTATCGTCCTTGGGCGGCTCGACCGGATCGGCCGGCTTCGGCTCGACGACTTCCGGCTTCACCTTCTCGGGCTGCGGCTCCGGCGGCTTTTCCTGCGGCGGCGGTGGCGGTGGAGGCGGCGGCAGCATGAGCATCGGCGGGGCGCTCACCTCGCGGCGCACGCTGGCCTTGTCCGTGAGCAGATGCCAGAAGAGCGCGATCAGCCCGAGCACCACGAGCACCACCAGGCCGCCGACGACGAGCCCGCTGCGGCGGCGCAGCAACCCGAGCGCGGCGCTGGCGGGCCGGGCTGCCGGGCGGGACGCATAATCGCGAGGTCTCACGCTGCGCTCCTCACTGCGGCTTGCCGGTCACGAGGCCGACCTGGTTCAGATCGATGCGGCGCAACAGGTCGAGCACTTCCACGACCTTGGCGTACTGCACCTGCGCGTCGCCGCGCACGATCACCGGAAAGTCGGGCGTGATCGCCTTTTCCGTGCGCAGGCGATCCTCGAGCTCGGTGAGGCTCACCGGATAGGCGTCGAGAAACACCTGACCGGCGTTATCGACGGTGATCGCCTTGGTCTTCGGCTTTTCCAGCGCCACCGAGGAGCTGGCCTTCGGCAGATCGACCTTGATGCCGGGAATGCTGGCGTTGCTCGTGAGGATGAAGATCACCAGCACCACCAGCAGCACGTCGACGAACGGCGTGATGTTGATGCCGCCCGCGCGCTTTTTCGCCGCGAATCGGGTTGCGTTTGCCATGGCTCGTCCCCGTCACGCGCGCTGCAGCACAGGCTGGCGGCGGCCTTCGCCCTGCTCTTCCGCGAGGCGCGTCGTGAACTCGTCGACGAACACCGCCATGTCGGCCGCGATGGCGTCCGAGCGCGAGACCAGCCAGTTGTAGCCGAACAGGGCCGGAATCGCCACGCCGAGACCGGCGGCCGTACACAGCAGGGCGGCGGCCATGCCCGGCGCGACCGAGTTGATGTCCACCGCGCCGGCCATGGCGGCCACCACGAACACCAGCATGATCCCGATCACGGTGCCGAACAGACCAACATACGGTGCGCCTTCGATCGATGTCGAAAGCCAGTTCATGCGGCGGCTCATGCTTTCGACTTCGCGCACCATCGCACCGTCCATCGACGCGCGAATGGCGCTGATGGTCGCGTCGGAGACAGCGCTCGTGTCGTAGCCGAGTTCATGGCGGCGATGCAGTTCGTCGAGCGCAACTTCATACAGGCGCCACAGCGGCGACTGGTTGCGCACGCTGTCCGGCACGCGGTTCGCACGCGCGATCTGGTCGAGCGGTGCGCCCGAGGCCTCGCGAAAATACGCCATGAACACCGCGTTGGCCTGAGCCTTGGCGCTGTAGCTGCGGCTCTTCGTGATCATGATCGCCCACGACACCAGCGCCATCAGACCGAGCACGCAGACCACCACCCAGGCGTCGACCGGCATGGCCGCGAGAATGAACGCGAAGTGACTCTTGCCGGCTTGCTGCTCGTCCGCACCGAACGCAATCAAACGCGACTCGGCGCCTTGCGAGACTGCGTCGGTCTGGAGCAGCGCGGCGCCGCGCGCCACCTTCGACAGGCGCACCTCGTCCACGGCGCCGGACAGGCGCGCGAAGCCGCCCGTCGCGCCCTCGGCGTCACCGCCGACAGTCGCCGGCGAATTCAGGGCGGGCAGCGCAACGGCGAGCGTGCCGGTGGCGTGGCCGCCCACATACAGCGTGACCGACTTGCCGTCGGAGGTCACGGCCACGTGCGACCACTGGCCGGCCTGAATCGGCTGCCCTGGCGCGGTGCGCTGCGTGCCGACCTGCACGAACGGCACGCCCTGATCGACGCCGATGACCAGTTCGCTGCCGCCGTCGCGACGCACGTAGATCGCTTCGTTCGCGCCGAGCTTCTCCGGGCGCACCCAGGCCGAGAACGTGAAGCTGCCGCCGGCGGCGACAGCCAGCGACGGCGAGGCGGGCAGCACGATCGGCGAAGCGCCCGCTTGCGCGCCACGGCCGATGATCGCGCCGTCGAGCGACACCACGGCGTTCTGGCTGTTGTTGCCGTAGGCCGTCGTGTCGCGTGCGGGCACGTTCGGCTCGCCGAAGTGATAGACGGCGGTGTAGTCAGGATCGAACACGCGCTGGCCGCTGCCGGCCGCCGGCGCCTTGCGGTTGCCGTAGTACATCCAGATCTGCTGCTTGCCGGTCGCCGTGATGGCCGGCACGTCCACCCACACGAGCGCGATGCCGAGCACCGGATCGAACTGCTCGATCTGGTGATTCAGGACGGTCTTGTCGTCGGCCGCGACAAAGCGCAGATCGGCGCCGGTCTCGTTCACGCCTTCGAAGCTGAAGTTGCCGGTATGCAGACGCAGCAGCATCGGCACGCGGCCGGCGTCGCCGGTGATGTTGCCGCCTTGCGGGCCCGCGTCGATGGTGATGGGCTTGCGGTACGCCCAGTCCGGTTGCCACCAGGCGTGCGCGAGCACCGGCAGCAATGTGCCGATGAGCGCAAGCAGGAATGGAAGAATGCGTCGCATGGCTTTGGTTCTCCGTGTATGCCGCCCGACGCTTTGCATGGCGCACCGGGCATCAGGTCGTGAATGTGTCGTGTTGTCCTGGCTGGCGGTTTCGTCGCTCAATAGGTCGCCGTCACGCTGAAGTTCAGCCGCGGCTTGTAGCGCTGCGTGCGCGGACCGTTCGTGAGCGGATAGGCCGCATCGAATCGTCCCGTCACGTGCGAGGTCAGGCGCAGCGACGTGCCCACGCCCACCGACGCGAGCGAGAACCGGGAGGTCTGCTCGGGTAGTGGATCGCGCAGCCCCAGCCGTGCGCCGTCGAAGAACGCATAGGCGCGCCAGTTCGAGACGAGCGGGCCGAGCAGCGGAATCGGCGGCGTGCGCCACTCCACCGAGCCGACCACGCCGTAGTCGCCGGTGGCTTCGGCCGAGAGATAGCCGCGCACCGAATTCATGCCGCCGCCGGCGAGCTGCTCGTTCGAGACAAGCGGCGAGTCGGTCATCTGCGTGGCAATGCGCGCGGCGAGCTGCCAGCCGCCGCCGAAGGTGTAGGCGCCATTGGCGTCGGCGCGCAGCAGCGTGAAGCTGGGCGACGCCTTGTAGCGCTTCGCGTCGAACTGCGCGGGACTGCTGCCGTAGCCGAACAGGCTCGAAGTGCCCGTCACGATCGACGTATTGAGCCCGAGCTGCCACTGATCGCTCTGATAGAAGCCCGAGTAGCCCACCGTGATGGGTGCGTACTTGAGCGGCACCACGTCGCCGGCGGTGCCGAAACGCGTGGTCTCCGTGTTGTCCTTGAAGTCCACGCCGAGGCTGAAGGCGTGATACCAGCTTCCCGTGTCCGGCACGGTATAGGTCGTCTTGACGCCGATCGCGTGGCCCTTGCCGAGCACCGCGGTGCCGCCGGTCGTCGCGACGTTGCTGTCGGACGTATAGCCGTTGAGCTCCAGCGTCCACGGCGACGAACCGAGCGGCGCCACATATGAACCCGACCACACCTTGCTCTGCCTGAAGTCCTGCGGCGCGCCAAAGAAGCTCATCGACACGCGGTGACCGAGCTGCCACAGGTTGTCGTAGCCGAGCGACGCGAGCATGCGCAGCGGCTTCGTGTCCGCGCTGCGATCGTTGTTCACGCTCAGGCTCGCCCGCCACGGGTTCGTGTCCTCGACCTTGAGGTCGACGTCCATCGTGCCCGGCACCGCGCCCTGCTTCACGAGCGGCACCACCTGCTGGTCGCCGGTGCGGTTCAGTGCGGTGAGTTCGGCCTGCGCGGCGCTGAAATCCGGCACCTTGCCTTCGGCCAGCGACGGCACGCGCTCGCGCACCTCGCGCGGCGAGTGGTATTCCGAGCCGACCACGCGCAGGCGGCCCAGCCTGGTCTCGCTCACCTTCAGATAGACGACGCCGCCGGTGACTTGCTGCTCTGGCAGATCCACGTAGACCGACTGGTAGCCCTTGGCCTGATAGGCGGCGAGCAGGGCGTCGCGCGCCGCCTCGATGTCGGCGAGCGTGCGCTCCGGGCCGAGATACGGCGTGACGGCCTTTTCGATGGTCCGAACGTCGAGCACGGTGTTGCCGCGCACGACGTACTCGTTGATGTTGACTCGTTTGCCGACCACCTCTGCCGCCTTGCCCGCCTTATTTGCCTCTTCTGCCTTATTGGCCTCTTCCGCCTTATCGGCCTTGTCCCCCTTGCCCGCGACGCCGTCAGCCGGCAGGGCCGCCGCCGCGGGCTTCGCCGGTGCGTCCGGGCCGGTTTCCTGGGCCGTCGCCACGCCGTGAACGGCTCCCCCCAACGTGACGGCGCACACCGCCGCCCAGCGCAGCCACGGCCGGCTCGTTTTCATCAAACGCATATAGAAGACTCTGACTCGTTAGGTCGACGCGGCCCTGCCCCAATGCAGTGCCCCCGGTCGCCGGCGGAGCGCCCGTGGACGGGCGGCCCGCTGCGCCGCACGCAATCCGTGCCGACATTTCTCTTGGATACGGATACCTAGACGTGAGAGCGCGGCCTGCACTGGCGTTTGTCACGAGAAATTCATCTTTCTCGAAAAGCGCGCAGGCTGACGTATGCTCGTTACGTGGGAGTCCTGATGGACGGCCGGATACTTTCGATGGAGAGAGTTGCCATGCAGACGCACAGCACGCGGGGAATTCGGGGATGTGGGCCGGAGTGGCGCGCCGCGCTTGCCGCCGCCATGGCAGTGATGCTCGGTGCAGGCGCCAATGCTGCCGATGCCGCCAGTGCCACCACGAACGCCAATGCCGCCGCGGCCATGGCCGACGCGCCGCAAACCGTCGGCTCACCGGAAGGCGGGGTCCGGGCGGGATGCGTCGAAGTCGAAGTGAACGGCCAGCGCTCGCCGTCCTACGATTGTCTGACGAATCAGTTACAGCCGTCGTCGAGCCCGGCCGCCGCCGGCCGCGCGCCGGGGCTGGAATCCGAGGACATTGCGAACCGGCCCGGCAACCAGGTCGGCGGCCAGTTCAACTGGAGCGCGACATCCCAGCGCATGGGCAACAGCTTCGGTCACTCGGCCACGCCGCAGCGTCCCGCCACGCCGCCGCCGGCGCTGCTCATTCCCGGGCGCTGAACGCCGGGCGGCCGATGCCGCCGCGACCGGGACCGGGGCCGGGCCCGGGGCCGGCATCCTGTGCCGACGTCTTGCGCGGAGATTCCGCGCCATTATCCCGTCCCGCATCTAGCGCCCGTTGCCCGTCACGACGATCAGCACTTCCGCGTCGGTCCCAACGCTCCGGATACGGTGTTTCACGAGACCGGGGAATTCCGCGAAGTCGCCCTCGCGCAGAACGATCGACTGGTCGGCCAGCGCGATCTCGATGGCGCCGCGAAGGACGAAGAAGATCTCGTCGCCTTTGTGGAAAGCGGCCTCGCTCACATGGGCATCGGCAGGCAGCCGCAGCACGAGCGCGGTCGGCCCTTCACCGCCACCGCCACCTCCTCCGCCATCTCCCTCGCCGCCGCTAGCGCGGCTCAACGCCGCATAAAGGTAATCGGCGCCGCCCTGCTTGCGGTAGTGGCGCTGTGCGGCGCGCACCACGTGCACTACGCCCCTGTCCACCTGCTCGCCGAGCAAGGATGCGGCCGAAGTACCCAACGCCTGCGCAATGCGCAGCAATGCCGCAAGCGACACCGTCTTCTCTGCCCGTTCGAAGCGCGACAAATGTCCTTTGCTCAGCCCCGCGTCGAGTGCGAGCGCATCGAGCGTCATGCCGCGGCGCTGCCGCAACACCCGAACCAGCTCCCCCGGATGGTCGTTTCGCGCTTCACCGGCGCGCGTCGCCTCGCGCGAGCTCTCATGTTTGCGTCGTGTCTCGCCGGTCACGCGCTTGCGCGCCGGCTGCCGTGGCTTCTGGGTCGACAAGGTTGTCTCTCGATAAACGTAGGTTGTCCCCGCCGCGGACGCTCGTTCGTCCACGTAAACACCTATTTTGAACGGGATGCGAAAACGATTCTAAACGACTAGACTTCGAACCAAAGGACAACAAAGTTGTCCAAAAGGCAACGCTAGACAACATCGCCCCGTCCAGCTCCCAAATCCACGGGGCCGCGCGGGCGGAACAGCGAGGGCAAAACGCCCCGCCACGGTTTGGATACTTCACTCGACAGGGACATGCAATGGACACGGTAAAGCACGACGCGCCCGTCATGGCGCACGGCAGCCCCACGGTGGACCGCCGAATGGCGCGGGTCGCGTTCGCGTCCATGGCCGGCACGGCCATCGAAGCGTTCGACTTTCTCGCCTACGGCACGGCGGCCGCGCTCGTCTTCAACAAGCTGTTCTTCCCGAGCCTGGACCCGGCCACGGGCACGCTGGCGGCCTTCGGCGCGTTCGCATCGGGGCTTTTCGCGCGACCGCTCGGCGGCATCATCTTCGGCCACTTCGGCGACCGCGTCGGCCGCAAGTCCATCCTGATCATGAGCCTCGTTCTCATGGGGCTGTGCACCACGCTGATCGGCCTGCTGCCGACATACGACAGCATCGGCATCTGGGCGGCCGTGCTGCTCGTGGCGCTGCGCATCGGGCAGGGCGTGTCGTTCGGCGGCGAGATGGGCGGCGCCGTGCTCATGGCGGTGGAACATGCGCCGCCGAAGTCGAAGTCGTTCTACGGCAGCTTGCCGCAGGCCGGCGCGCCCATCGGCATCCTGCTGTCGACGGGCGCCTTCGCGCTGGTCAACCTGCTGCCCAACGAGCGTTTCCTGCAGTGGGGTTGGCGCATTCCGTTCCTGGCGAGCGCCGCGCTCATCGTCATCGGCGTGTTCATTCGCATGAAGGTCGAAGAGTCGCCCGAATTCACGGCGGTGCAGGCGCAGCGCAAGGTGGCGTCGCTGCCGGTGCGCGACGTGCTCGTGCGTCACTGGAAACCGCTCCTGCTCGCCATCGGCGGCAAGCTCGCCGAGGTCACGCTCGTCTACACGATCATCGTGTTCTCGATTTCATACGCCACGGCCAATCTCGGTTTCTCGCGCGCCGACGCCCTCAACGCGGTGATGATCGGCTCGGTGTGTCAGATCGCGACAATCCCGTTCTTCGGATGGCTCGGTGATCGCGTGGGCGCTCGGCGTCTCTATATCATCGGCACGCTGCTGCTCGCCGTCATGGCCGTGCCCCTATTCCACGCGATGGGCACCGGCTCGCTGCCGATCTACACGGCGGCGGCCGTCGTGGCGCTGGCGCTGAACTACGCCGTCATCTTCGGGCCGCAGTCGAGCCTCTATGCCGCGCAATTCCCGCCGGAGCTGCGCTACTCGGGCATTTCCATCGGCATTCAGGTGGCCGCCGCCCTCGGCGGCGGGCTTGCCCCGCTCATCGCCGCCACGCTCGTCGCGCGGCTCGGGGGCATCGGCTCGGTCGGCATTTATCTGAGCGTGCTGGGCGTGATCGGCGCCGTGAGCGCATGGTTCATGAAGCCCACGGCGTCGGACTGACGCGGCCCGGCCGCTCGACGACAACCATCTTCACACGGAGGAACGACATGCTGGACAAGGTAAAACAGGCAGTCACTGACCGCGCGGTCAACGAAATGCGAACGCGCCTGGATCTGGGCAACTGGACCGACAGGGAAAAGGTCGTGCTCACATGCCGCATGCTGGCGATGGAGAATCATTCGGAAACGCTGGCCGGACAGATTACCGTGCGCTGCGACGACGGCACCTATCTCACCACGCCGCTGGCCGTGGCGTTCGACGAGATCGAGCCGCACCACGTGATCCGGGTGGACGACGCGCTGCGCCTGCTCGAAGGCAAAGGCATGGCCAACCCGGCGGTGCGCTTTCACCTGTGGGTCTACCGGCGCCGACCCGACGTGCGCAGCATCGTGCACACGCATCCGCCTTACGTCTCGACCCTGTCCATGACGGGCCGCCCGCTGCGCGTCGCACACATGGACGCCACGCCGTTCTTCGACGACTGCGCATTCCTGAAAGAGTGGCCGGGCCTGCCGATCGCCGACGACGAAGGCGAGATCATTTCATCGGCGCTCGGCACGCGCCGCACGATCCTGCTCGCGCATCACGGCTTTCTGGCGGCAACGTCGTCCATCGAGGAGACGGCTTACCTGTCCATGCTCATCGAGCGCGCCGCGCGCAATCAGCTGATGGCCGAAACGCTCGGCCCGGTAAAGGAACTCGATCCGGCGCTCGCCAGGGAATCGCACGACTTCCTGCTGCAGCCGAGCATCGTCAAGGCGAGCTTCGCGATGTTCGGGCGTCGCGTCCTGCGGCACGCACCGGACGCCCTTCGTGACACGAGCGCGTGAGCCGATACGAAGCGGCACGCCGAGCTCGCGCGCATGGCCCGCGCTCTGAGCAATCGGCAATATCGGCGGCGGCTCGGCGGGCGAGGGCCAGGCCCTCGCGTGATCCGTTCGCCCAGCCGGCCAAGCGGGACTCGTCGCCCCATCAGCCCCGCTGCTTCTCGCGCAGATACAGATGGCGCGGCACACCCCACAGGATCAGCAGCGTTGCCACCAGGCACGCGGCGGCAATCGCGTAAAGGCCGATCGTCGCGCTGCCCGTCACCGTCGTCACCTTGCCGACCATATAGGGGCTGATGATCCCGCCCAACTGACCCAGGCCGTTGATCAGCGCAATCCCGCCGGCGGCGGCAATGCCCGTCAGGAAACGCGAGGGCAGGATCCAGAACAGCCCGAGCGAGGTGATGATGCCCGTTGCGGCCACGGTGAGCCCGATCACGAGCATCAGCGTGTTGGACGGAAACAGCCCGCAAAGCAAGTACCCTATCGCGCCGGCCAGCGCGCTCATCCCGAGGTGCCAGCGACGCTCGCCGGTCCGATCGGAACTCCGCCCGGCGAGCACCATCACGATCCCCGCGACGACATACGGCAGCATGGAGATGATGCCGATCTGCAAGGCGTCCGACGTCCCCGCCGTCTTGATGAGCTGCGGCATCCAGAACACCAGGCCGTAGATGCCCATGGCGAGGAAGATATAGATGAATGCCAGAATGATCGTGACCGGGTCCCGCAGCGATGCGCCCAGCGAATGTACTTCACGAACCTTCGGGTCGCCGGCGATCTGCGCCTGCAAGGCGCGCTTTTCCTGCGCGCTCAGCCAGCGGGCGCCGCTGATGCTGTCGTCGACGAACAGGAAGACGACGATGCCGAGCACGATGGACGGCAGCCCTTCGAGCAGGAACAGCCACTGCCAGCCCGCCAGGCCGTGCATGCCGTCGAAGTACTTGAGAATCGCGCCGGAAATCGGACCGCCGATGATGCCGCAAAGCGGAATCGAAGCCATGAAGATCGAATTGCATCGACCCCGGCGCTCCGACGGAAACCAGGTGGTGAAGAAGTAGAGCACGCCGGGGACGAAGCCGGCCTCGAGCGCGCCGATCGCGAAACGAAGCACGTAGAACCACGTCTCGTCGCGCACGAACATCATGGCGGCCGAGGCAATGCCCCAGGTCACCATGATGCGCGCGATCCATTTGCGGGCCCCGATCCGGTGCAGAACGATGTTGCTCGGAACCTCGAGCAAGAAGTAGCCGATGAAAAAGATGCTGGCCCCGGTGCCGTAAATGGCGTCGCTCAATCCGAGCTCGCTTTGCATCTGGAGCTTGGCGAAGCTGATGTTGATGCGGTCCAGATACGAACAGATGAAGCACATCACGAACAGCGGGACAAATCGCCAGAATACTTTTCGCACGGCGGTCTGCGCGTCGGCGTTGCCGCCGGCGCCCACCGCCCCGAGGGGGCTGGCAGTCTCCATAATCGTCTCCTTTGGTATTTATGATTTTCTGAGTTTCAGTACGTCGCCCGTCCACCTGACAGGTCGAATACGGCGCCTGTCGTGAACGAGTTTTCTTCCGACGCCAGCCATGCGATGAGCGACGCGATCTCGCTCACCTCGACAAAGCGTCCACGCGGAATCTTCGAGAGCATGTAGTCGATGTGAGTCTGCGCCATCTGCTCGAAGATGCGGGTTCGCGCAGCGGCAGGCGTGACGCAGTTGACCGCGACGTCGAGCGTTGCCGTCTCCTTGCCCAGGCTCTTCGTGAGCGCAATGACGCCGGCTTTCGCGGCGCTGTACGCCGAAGCGTTCGGATTGCCCTCCTTGCCGGCAATCGACGCCACGTTGACGATGCGGCCGTAGCCCTTGTCGATCATCGTGCGGATCACCGCCTTGTTGACATGGAACGTCGCATCCAGATCCACGTTGATGACGCGGCGCCATTCGTCGTCCGGGTACTCCGCCAGCGGCGCATTCGGCCCGGCGATGCCGGCGCTGTGCACGAGGGCGTCGATTTTGCCGAAAGCGCGCAGGGTCGCGCTCACGGCCTCGCCGACGGCCTGTGCGTCCGTGACGTCCACGGTGATCGCGACCGCTTCGCCGTGGCTTGCCAGCGACTCGCGCGCGACGGCCAGTGCAGCCTCGTCGCGATCCCAGAGGGCCACGCGCGCGCCGCTTTGCGCCAGCCGCTGCGCCACCGCGAAGCCAATGCCGTGAGCGCCGCCCGTCACCACGGCCGAGCGGCCGGAAAAGTCATACTGGTTCATCGCAGCCCCTCACCCTTGCACGAGACGTTGACGCTGCTGGCCGAGGCCCTCGATACCGAGGCTCATCACCTGGCCTGCACGCAGATAGACCGGCGGCTTCTGTCCCATGCCCACGCCGGGCGGGGTGCCCGTCGAGATGACGTCGCCGGGGTGCAGGCTCATGAAGCGGCTCAGGTAGGAAACGATCTGCGCCACGGAGAAGATCATCCGGCTGGTGTTGCCCGACTGATAGCGCACGCCGTCGACGTCCAGCCACATCTCGAGCTTTTGCGGGTCGGGAATTTCGTCGGCGGTGACGAGCCACGGGCCGAGCGGTCCGAAGGTGTCGCAGCCTTTGCCCTTGTCCCACGTGCCGCCGCGCTCGAGCTGATATTCGCGCTCGGAGACGTCGTTGATCAGGCAGTAGCCAGCAACGTGATCGAGGGCGTCGGTCTCGTCGATATAGCTGCCGGGCTTGCCGATCACCACGCCGAGTTCGACTTCCCAGTCGGTGCGCTGCGAGCCGCGCGGGATGATGACGTCGTCGTTGGGGCCGCACACGGCCGAGAGCCACTTGTTGAACACGACCGGCTCGGCCGGAATGGGCATTCCCGACTCCTGCGCGTGGTCGACGTAGTTCAGGCCGATGCAGATGAACTTGCCGATACCGCCGACGCAGGGACCCAGGCGGGTCGCGCCGTCGACGCGCGGCAGTGCCGACAGGTCGACGTCCTTGAGCTTTTCCAGCCCAGCCGGCAGCAGGGTGTCGCCGCCGATATCGGCGACGACCGAAGACAGGTCGCGTATTTCTCCGCGCTCGTCGAGCGCACCCGGTTTTTCCTGACCTCGCTCGCCAAATCTGAGCAACTTCATCTATTCTCTCCTAGCAATTTTCATGTGACTGCCGCATCGGGACGGGTGCGGCTTGGGCACAAATGTAGAAGAGCGCAGACGTTTTGAATAATGATAGATTGGCCCGGGGCGATAACTTTTAAGCATCCGGGGATTTCCCTAACGCGACGACGACATGCTTCCCAGCGCCGAATCCCTCTCCTCCCGGCTCAAGCTCAAACAGCTTCGGCTGCTCGTGGCCATCGACGATTACGGGTCGCTTCATCGCGCCGCCGACGAACTCGCGCTCACCCAGCCGGGCGCGACCAAGGCGCTGCGCGAAATCGAGGCGACCTTCGGCAACGAACTCTTCGTGAGGACGCCGCAGGGCATGGTGCCCAACGAACTCGGCAGATGCGTCATTCGGTATGCCAAGCTGATTCAGACGGACGTCGATCACCTCGTGGAGGAAATGGAAGGCGTGCTCACCGGCACCGGGGGAAGACTGGCCGTCGGTGCGATCATGGGCGCCGTGTCCGGGGTGCTCGTCGACGCGATCGCGCGGCTTCGGCGCAAGCAGCCGTCGCTCAGGATCGAGATCACGGAGGACACGAGCGTGCGTCTGCTGGCGCTCGTCGAGAGTGGCCGGCTGGAGCTGGCGATCTGCCGCTTGAGCGTCGCCCGCCAGCCGGAGAACTTCACGTATACGCTGCTGCGGGACGAACCGCTGGCCGTCATCGCCGGCCCCGGCCATCCGCTGGTCCGCACGCCGGACCTGGCGCTTTCCGATCTGATGGAATTCGGCTGGATCGTTTATCCGAGAATCATGCCGCTACGCAGTCTCCTGGAGCGGGAATTCAAGGAAGCGGGTTTGCCGTTGCCGGCAAACCCGATCGAAACAGCGTCGCTGACGGCCACCATGCTGCTCTTGCAGGGCAATGCGAACCTGGTCACGCTCATGCCGCGCGACATGGCGGCCTTCCTCATCGAGCACAAGCTTGCCGCAAGGCTCGACATCGACGTGCGATCGAGGACGGAACCGTATGGGATCGTAACGCGGCGCGGCACGTCGCTGAGCGCGGCGGCCCGGCTGCTGGTGGCGGAGCTGACCGGGGAAGACTGAGGGGGGGGTGTGGCCCGCGCTCAGATCCCCTGGCCGCCCGACACCTCGATGCGCTGCGCGTTGACCCAGCGATGGGACTCGCCGAGCAGACCGGCGATCATCGGGCCAATGTCGTCCGCCACGCCCACGCGGCCCAGCGCCGTCATGCCGGCGAAGAACCGGTTGTACTCCGGCGTATCCCGTACCGCACCGCCGAAAAAGTCCGTCTCGATCGCGCCGGGGGCCACCGCGTTGACGGTAATTCCGCGCGGTCCCAATTCCTTCGCCATGTAGACCGTCAGAACTTCAACGGCGCCCTTGACCGCAGCGTAGGCGGACCAACCCGGCGCCGATATGCGAGTGAGTCCCGTCGAGAGATTCACGATGCGTCCGCCATCCGAGAGGAGGGGCAGCAACTTCTGAGTGAGAAAGAACACGCCCTTGAAATGCACGTTGACCAGCGTGTCGAACGCCGCCTCTTGCATGTCCGTGATCGGCGCGACATCCGCGTGGCCTGCATTGTTCACGAGGTGATCAAAGCGCTCCCTTCCCCAGGTCTCGCGCAACGCCGCCTGCAGCTGCATGGCGAAGTGGGAGAAGGTGGCCACGTTGCCGACGTCGAGTTGCAATGCCACCGCCTTGCGCCCGAGCGCCTGGATTTCGGTGACCACGTCCGCTGCCTCGGCGTCGCGCCGGTGGTAGGTCAAGACGACGTCGCCGCCTGCGCGGGCGATCGACAGCGCGGCATTGCGCCCGAGCCCGCGACTGGCGCCCGTGATGAGAGAGATCGTGCTCATGGTGACTCCTGATGCGTGATGGAAGAAGGCGTCCATTCTCGCGCGCTCATCACCGCCAGCCTTTGCCTGATTCTCCGATTTCCTGGCCTTTTTCTCCTGCGCCCGCCTCGGTTCCCGCCTGAAACGGATACGATTGCCGTATGAAAAAGAGTCCCGAAATACGCCCATGAACGATTCACTGCTTCACGCGGCATGCCGCTACGCGCAGGTGTGCGCCAACCCGAGCGGCATTGCACAAACGCCCATTCCCGAGTTCAGAGTCATTCGGGCAACGACGCCCGGCGGGCTCGATTACGCCATCTCGCGCCCCCTGGCCTGCCTCGTGCTGCAAGGAAGCAAAAAGGTGACAACGGGCAAACGAACGGTCGAGTTCGGCGCCGGCGACCTGCTGTTGATTACCGCCGACGTGCCGACCCTCAGCGAAATCACGCGCGCAAGCGTTGCGGCGCCCTACATCTCACTCGTGCTGGATCTGGACTTGGCGATCATCGGGGAACTGGTCGCGCAGATGGAGCCGCGGCCAGGCGCCGCAGCCCCTGCGCCGGTGCGGGTCGAACCTTCGGACGCAGAGGTTGCCGACGCAGCGCTGCGCCTGATGCACCTGCTCGAGCGCCCCGCGGCCTTGCCGATCCTGCAGGCCCAGCGAGTGCGCGAGATGCACTACTGGCTGCTCGCGGGGAAGCATGGCGCGGCGATTCGACAACTGGGCGGCCCGGAAAATCATGCACTGCGCGTGGCGCGGGCCGTCGCCGTGCTGCGCGCGGACTTCGCGCGGCCGATTCCGCTCGAACGGCTGGCAGCAGCCGCCGGGATGAGCGCCTCTTCGTTCTATCAGCACTTTCGTGCCGCGACCTCGCTGTCCCCGTTGCAGTTCCAGAAGCAGTTGCGCCTGATCGAGGCGCGCCGGCTCATGCTCGCCGAGAGTCTCTCGGCGAGCAGTGCGGCGTTCTCGGTGGGTTATGAAAGCGTTCAGCAATTTACCCGGGAGTACCGGCGGATGTTCGGTCTGCCCCCTGGCAAGGATGCCGATGCGGCACGCAGCGCTATCGCTTCGGCGTAGGCGCGGGCGCTGAAAGCCGCCCTCGCCGCGGGCCCTGCGGGGCGACTCGCTCAGTCGCATGGCGGGCCGCGACGGTTCGACGCGCATCGATGGGGGAAGCGCCCTCAACTTTCTTCGTTCTGAACCGTTATAGGCAGGACGCAGGTCTTGTTGCGGTGTATGGAACCGGAATTCCGGCAATTGCCATCATGGATACCGGTTAATAAGAAATATACGATGTCCCGAATTCATTGTTCCTTGTGGGAACGAATGTAAGCCAGGTGATCAATATCGTCGCGCCAGCCGGCATGGCCGTTCCCGCGCCCCGGCAAAATGTGGCGGCGCCGGAATAATTCCCGAATCCCAATTCAATACCGGTTTTTTCTCGGACGAGCAGAAATAACACAGCAGCCGTCCTCCTAGTTAATACTGATTTATACTCCGAAGCAATATTTGCTATCGTCGGTCGACGATAAGTTTTTATAAAAACCGCCTGCCACTGTCCCACGGCAGTTCCCAATCTGAGTCAATCCCGACAGAGGAGCTCATCGATTGCGTGAAAACCACGTGAAGACGTCGTTCGCCGTTCCCGCCTCCAGCGCGTGGGACAGCGGTTTGCGGAAAAAGGGGATATGGGGCTCGATCGCTTGCCATCGTGCCGTCTTGACGACTGCGGTGACGGCGCTGCTGCCCTCCGCGCACGCGCTCGCCCAATGCGCCGTCGCCCCGGCCGCGCTCAGCATCTCGTCCGGCAGTTGTTCCGATCCGGCATCCACCACGCGAGAAAGTGCGGGTTCTGCGCCCGTGGTCGAGGTCTCCGGCTCCGGTGCCTACAGCGGCACCTCCGTGATCCTGAACGCCACCGGCAGCGGCTACGGCGCGCATGCCACCGGCGGCGGGAAGATCACCTTGACCGGCACGTCACTGAACAGCACATCGATCACCACCGATGGCGCCGACGGCCACGGGCTTCATGCCGAGGACGGGGGGCAGATCACCGGCAGCAATACAATCGTCTACACGAATGGCGCCGGCGCTTACGGCGCAAGGGCGATCGGTAGGAGCAGCAGCGTGTCGCTCGTCGATAGCGAGTTGAACACGGCTCTCGACGGCGCTCATGGCGCCTATGCGGCCAGTGGCGGGGCGATCAATCTGACCCGCACCAACGTCACGACCCTCGGGGCGGGCGCCTCCGCTATCTTCACGGATACCGGCGGTGCGATCACCCTCGACGACCTGAGCACGTTCAGCTACGGCGACAACGCGCCGGGGGCCGCGGCTTCAGGCGTGGGCAGTCGTCTCACGTTGAACAACGCCTACGTGAACGTCTACGGCAATGGCAGCCCAGGGCTGTCTGCGGCCGCCGGCGGACAGATCGATGTCGACGGCAGCGCCATCGTGACAGGCGACTATTACGGAAACATCGTCATCGCGAACTCCCCCGGCATACTCGCCCGAGGCGCGGGCAGCGTCGTTCGGGTAATCCGTGGTGCGACTTCGGCAACGTATGGCGCAAACAGCCCGGGCCTGTGGGCGGATGCGGGCGGCAGGATTGACTTCGCGGGCTACGGCGTCTTCACCTACCAACCCAACTCCCCTGGCGCTGCGGCGAGCGGCGGCAGCACGATCGCTCTGACCGGCACCATCGTGCGCACCTCCGGCCCTTCCGGTGCCGGCGTGCTCGTCACGGACGCTGGCTCGGTCACCGTGGCGGACACCGAGATCGTCACCGGATTCCGGACGACCGGCGGCAATCCGCCGGCCTTGCAGTTCCCGGACACAGAAATAGGCCTGGAGGCTCACGGCGCCGATGTGGTCGGCGCGGGCAGCCAGTTGCAGGCCGAGCGCACCAGTATCACCACGAACGGCGACGGCGCCATCGGCGTTCGGGTCAGCCAGGGCGCTGTGGCCTCGATCGTCGGAGGCGCGATCACGACGCGCGGGGCCGACACCGTCGCGCTCGGCGGCGCCGACGGCGCTCGGGCAACCGACGTCGGCAGCCGTATTGCGCTGTCCGGCACTTCGGTCACCACCACGAACGCGAACGCCGTGGGCCTGCACGCGATGGCGGGCGGCACAATTACCGCCACGGACGCCAAGGTCGCCACGCAGGGGCAGAACGCCTTCGGGGCTTCCGCGCAGGATGCCGGCAGCACTATCACGCTGACCGGCACGGCCATGACCACGGCGGGCAACGCCGCGCATGGTGTCGCCGCGGCCAATGGCGGCACAGTGACCGCGTCCGGGACCACAGTCGCGGTAAGTGGCGCGGGCTCGGCGGCGATCCACCTGACGGGCGGCACGGCGAGCACGGTGTCGGTGACCGGCGGCAGCCTGAGCGCCGCCCACGGCGCGATCGTGCTGGCCGAAGGCGGGACAGGCACCGTCTCGATCAGCGGTGGCACCGCGGTGACGCCTGCCGTCGTCGATGGCCGGCTGCTGCTGGCGCGAGTGACCGAGAATGCGGCGGGCACGCCAAGCGATCTGACGCTGAACATTGCCAATATGCCCTCGCTCGCCGGCGACATCGTCGTCGACCCTTCGGCCCTCGCCTATCGTCTCGTCAGCAGCAACTGGACCGGCAATCTGGCGTTGACCGGGTCGGGAAACACTGCCAGCGCCGACCTCAGCGCATCGCAATGGACGGGCGACCTGCAGGCCGACGCCGGCAACACCGCCGACGTGGCGCTAGCCCAGAGCAGCGTCTGGACGGGTATGGCACGAAACGCAACCGATGTCTCGATCGACGCCCTCAGTGTCTGGAACGTCACCGGCGACTCGAACGCCACCGGTACGGTCGCCAATGCCGGTCTGGTCCAGTTCGTCGCCCGGCCGGGCGCCTACAGCACGCTGACGGTTGGAAACTACACGGGCATTGCCGGCAGCCGCATCGGCTTCAACACTTATCTTGGCGCCGACAACTCGCCGACCAATCTGCTGGTGATCAATGGTGGTCAGGCCACCGGCACGACGTCGGTGATCGTCAGTAATACCGGCGGCGCCGGCGCACAGACCGTGGCAGACGGCATTCGACTGGTACAGGTGAGCGGCGGGGGCACGACCGCGGCCAGCGCCTTCACGCTAGGTCAGCGCGTCGCCGCTGGCGCCTATGAGTACCAACTCTTTCGCGGCGGAAGCACGGACCCGAACGACTGGTTCCTGCGGTCTCATCTCGTCGCCGCACCGACAGACCCCGCTGCACCAAGCGGTACGGAAATTCCGCTCTACCGCCCGGAAGTGGCGCTCTACACGCCCATCCCTGCGATCGCCCGGCAGATGGGTCTTGCAACGCTGGGAACGCTGCATGAGCGCGTCGGCGAAGAAGAGAACCTGCGTGATGCGCCGGCGCCTCGGACGTATGCGAACGGCGTCTGGGGACGGGTGTTCGGACAACGCGTGCGCAACCGCTGGAGCGGGACGGTCGATGCGAGCGCGACGGGCAATCTGGTCGGGTTCCAGACGGGCTTGGACATCTTCCGGCGGACGACGGACAGCGGCCACCGCGACCACGCCGGCGTGTATCTCGCATACTCCGACTACCATTCCGCGTCGGTGCGCGGCTTCGCCTTGGGCACGCAGGACCTGACGGTGGGCCAATTGTCGATGAATGGTCCGTCGGTCGGGGGGTATTGGACGCACTTTGGCCCGAGCGGCTGGTATCTCGACGCGGTGTTCCAGGGAAGCTGGTACGACGCGAAGGCAACGTCTCTCTATGGGGCCGGACTATCGACCCATGCAACGGCCTACGCGGGCTCGCTCGAGGCGGGCTATCCCGTCCATTTCGGTAGGGACGGCGACTGGCTGATCGAGCCGCAAGCACAGATCGTATACCAGGGCGTGTCGGTGGACCGGTCGCGAGACCAGTACTCGAGCGTGGACTGGGATGCCGGCGCGGCCTGGACCGCACGCCTGGGGGCCCGGTTGCAATACACGAAGCGCGACGGGCGAGGCACGCTGTGGCAGCCCTACGCGCGAATCAACCTCTGGCACGCCTTCTCCGGCACTGACAGCGCGCTTTTCGGGCAGTCGTCGCCTTCGGTCGAGGCCCGCTTTGGCAACACGGCGCTGGAGGTGGGGGCCGGCGTCACCGCACAGGTGAATCGGAAACTGAGCTTTTACGGCCAGGCCAGCTACCGTTGGTCGGTCGGCGGCGGCCGCAATCCTCAAAGCGCAACCGCCGGCATGGCAGGCGTTCGCTTCAACTGGTGAGCATCTGCCGGGTCCCGTGTCTTGCGCTAGAGGAGATTTGCCGGATTCCCGAACTTTTCCGCCGGCGCTTCGCCCACACGAGTCCGGCCGCATATCGGGAGAAGTTCGGCCATGACGCACGGACGCGGAGGGTTTGACGGGTGAAAGCGAATATTTTCAAACGGTCAATTCCGCCCTTCTGAGACAATCAACGCCGCCTGTGGGACGGCCAGGCGGCGCGGGCGGGCGCGGCGCGGTTTGCGCGGTGCTGTTCGCACGACACGGCTTGCGCGCCGCAGGGCGCGGATTCGATCGCGCTCTGGCTGCCCCCCCGCATCGGCATCGCATCACCAGTGCGAGGCCGCGCCTTAGCTTCGCGCCAGCCCCGTCACGGCCTGCAGGATTGCCACACGGGCCTGCCCGAGGATTTGCCCCTGCCATACGGGATCATCGAAGCAGAACGCCTGCCGCACCGCTTCGCGAATGGCTGCCGCCTGCGCGGCCGGCGCATCGGGATGCTGTCTCAGCCACGCGTCCGCGCGCAGCATGTGAAGCATGTCGACGAGCGGCACCGTGCCGTACTCGATCGCCATGGCCGTTACCTCGGCGTCGGGCCGCGCGCGGCGCAGCGTATCGAGCAGCGGACCGCCGACGTTCGACGCGACGGTCGTCCCGTCGATGGGACTGGCCAGATCCGCGCCCCACCACGCGCGGGCGCGAGACAGTTCCCCGGCGTCCAGTGCCCCCACGCAGATCTTCTCGCCGTGCCCGGGCGGGCCGAGCCCGGTATGAAAGTCGATCCACCCGATGGCGTCGCACCGTCTGGCATGCGTCTCGATCAGCGTGCGCATGAGCCGGGTGCTCCACACCGGCCCGCGTCCGCCGTAGAACAGGCCGTCGGGAAAAGTGTACTGTCCGATGGTCAACGCACGCTGATAGGCGGCTTCGCCGTGCGTGGCGATGTATTCGGCAATGGCGCGCACGTTGCCTTCAGAGGGCGGCCACGCCGGGGGCACGAGCAGCGCGTGCAGCGCTGCGTAGTCGTCGTTGACGGGCAGCGCCTGCGTGAAGTCGACGCCGTTGCGGTTCAGATCGACGTTGTCCTCGTTCGTGCGCGAAAGCCAGGAAAAGCCAAATGGATTGATCGCATGCACGACAAGAATGGCCACGCCCGCTGCCGACAGGCGCGCCCTGATCCCGCCGTCGCCAAGCAGCGCGATTTGCGCGGCGCTGCCGCAGAAGCCCTCCACGCCGTGCGTGCCGGACGTCACGATCAACAACCGTCGCGCATGCGGCGCGCCCAGCCGCACGACATCGGTAGCCAGCGCCTCGCCCTCGCGTCCGGCGACATCGGGGATGACGTGACTCTCGAGATCGACGCTCGCCAATTGCGCCGCTTCGGCAAAGCGCTGCCTCGCGAGCCGGTAACTATCCGAAAACAGATGCGCGAATGGGCGCATGAGGGAACTCGCGCTCATGGACATCACCCCACGAGAAACGCTTCGGCCAGGCGTACCCAGTAGGTCGAACCCAGCGTGAGCACGTCGTCGTTGAAATCGTAGCTGGTGTTGTGCAGCATGCAGGGACCGAGCCCGTGACCGTGCGCCCTGTGGTCTCCCGTTCCGTTGCCGATGTACGCGTAGCAGCCCGGCCGCTCGAGCAGAAAGAACGAGAAGTCCTCCGCCCCCATCGTCGGATCGATGGGATCGACCACGTGATCGCGCCCCACGATTTCCTTCATGACGTTGAGGGCGAACTGTGTCTCGGCCGCCGTGTTGACGGTGGGCGGGTAGTTGCGAATGAAGGAGAACTCGACGGTGCACCCGTAGGCGGCGGCGGTGGACTCGCAGAATTCGCGCATGCGCGTCTCGACGAGATCGAGCACCTCGAGCGAGAACGTGCGCACGGTGCCTGCGAGCGTGGCGGTGTTCGGAATGACGTTGATCGCTTCGCCCGCCTGCATCTGCGTGATGGAGAGCACCGCAGCGTCGATGGGACGTTTGTTGCGCGTCATGATGCTCTGCAGGCCGGTGCCGATCTGCATGGCCGTCAGCACAGGGTCGATACCGTCGTGCGGCATGGCCGCGTGCGCGCCGGTGCCCTTGACCACGATGCGGAACTCGTTGCTCGACGCCTGCGTGGCGCCCACCCGGGCACCGAAGCTACCGGCGGCAAGGCCCGGCCAATTGTGCAGCGCGAACACGGCGTCGACCGGGAATTTTTCGAACAGGCCGTCTTCGAGCATGGCCTTCGCGCCGCCGCCGCCCTCTTCCGCCGGCTGAAAGATGAAAACGATGGTGCCATCGAAAGTGCGGTGTTCGGCGAGATGCTGCGCGGCGCCGAGCAGCATGGCAGTGTGGCCGTCGTGGCCGCAGGCGTGCATCTTGCCGGCGTATTTCGACGCGTGCTCGAACGTGTTCAATTCCTGAATGGGAAGTGCGTCCATGTCGGCACGCAAGCCGATGACCTTCTTGCCGGTGCCGTTGCGCAGCACGCCGACAACCCCCGTCTTGCCGAGGCCGCGGGTGACTTCGATGCCCCAGGACTCGAGCAGTTTCGCCACGATGTCCGACGTGCGGGCCTCTTCGTAGCGAAGTTCGGGGTGGGCGTGAATGTCGCGTCGGATGGCTTGCAGCTCGGCCGAGCGTTGGGCGATTTCAGGAATGATGGACATAGGTGTCGTCTCTTGATGGATAGCCCCGGGATGGCGGGCGCGTGGACGGTCACGCGGGCGCGTCGCGCCATGTGGACAGGGGCGGGTTGAGAGGGATTCCGGCAGGCCCGTCGGCAGCGCTCTGCCGACGGCCTTGATGAGTGATGTGACGCAGTACCGGCCAATGCTGGCAATACCGGGTGGTGTCGAGCGGTGCCGAGCCGGGCGGTTGCGGCGTGCCGACTGCCGGCCGCTACAGCAGCGGCTGGCGCGAGCGATCCCGGAGCAGCAGGATCGTCACGAGCCCCACGGCCGCCCCGAACAGGCCGTAGTAGACCACGGCGAGTTTGTCGCCCGTCCACCCGATGAGCAGCGTGGCGATGGCGCCGGCAAAGCCGCCGAAGATCATCACGGCAAAGTTGTAGCCGATGGCCATCGACGTGGCTCGCACCCGCGACGGGAAAAGCTCACACACGAAAGCGCAGTACGAGCCCTGGAACAGCCCGAGCGTGAGCATCAGGCAGCACTGCACGAAAATCAGCATCGGTAATGTCGGTACGTGACTCACGGCGAGGAACAGCGGATACGCAACGACCAGGCTGATGAGCGCGGAGGCGACCATGGGCTTCTTGCGGCCGATGGCGTCGGAGATGCGCCCCGAGGCAAACGTCCCGACGATGTAGGCAACGGCGGCGCACAGCGAGGCGATCACGCTGCTCTTGAACGGAATGCCCAGCGACTTCGTCGCATAGCTCGGCATGTAGTAATAGAAGATGTAGGTGCCGATGGTGCCGTAGACGGTCAGGCCGAAGCCGGCGAGCACCTGACGCCAGTGCGCCGTGATCGACTCGAAGAACGGCGAGCGCTTTTCGGTCAGTTTGCCGCGCGCGTCCTTGAACACGGGTGACTCGTCGAGCCGCGAGCGCACGTACAGGCCGACCGGCACGATCAGCAGGCCGATCACGAACGGGATTCGCCAGCCGAAGGCGTCGATCTGCTCGGGCGTGAGCGCTTGCGTAATGCCTACCGAAACGATGGCGCCAAGCAGCATGCTGCACGCCTGCGCAATCATCTGGAAGCTGCCATACACGCCGCGTCGCTCGACCGGTGCATGTTCGACGAGGAATGCCGTTGCGCTGCCGACTTCGCCGCCGGCCGAGAACCCCTGGAGGAAGCGGCCGATGAGCATGAGCACGGGGGCGGCGATGCCGATCTGGGCGTAGGTCGGGGCAAACGCGATGACGGCGACGCCAAGCGCCATGACGGAGATCGTCATGAGCAGCGCGGCCTTTCGGCCGTGCTTGTCGGCGTAGGCGCCGAGCACGATGCCGCCGAGCGGGCGCGTGAGGAAACCCACCCCGAAGGTTGTCCATGCGGCGAGCAGGGCCGCGGTCGGGTTATCGCTGGGGAAGAACTGTCGCGCGATATTGGCCGCGAAGAACGTGAATACGGTGAAATCGAACCATTCGAGCGCGTTGCCTATGGTGGACACCGCGATGACGCCGACATCGATGCGCCTTGCGGAGCGCTCCGAAACCGCCGAGCTCGCGCCGCTGTCGCGCGCAACCGAGACTTCCATGGGGATACTCCTCTTCTATGAAGTGTTTTCGCGGCAAACCCACCGCACTCGCTTCGCCCCATTCTGCTTGTGCCAAAAAACCGATAAAAGCTAGAATTTGTGGTCTTTCATCGCAATTTTTTTGATGAATCGACCTCCGGGTTTCGGGCGTCTGAAGCGCCATGCCGATGAGCTTCCCGACGGGTTTTCCCGGGGGTTTGCTGCGATTGCGTCCCTGGGCCCGTCCCTGGGTCCGTCCCTGGTTTCTCCCGGATGCCGTGTGAGTCCGGGCCACTTTGCGCGAGCGGGTTATGAGCAATTTGCGATTCATGAAGACCTTTGCGGCGGTCGCGAGATACGGGTCGTTCGCTTCGGCGGCCGAACATCTCGCGATGACGCAGTCGGCGGTCAGCATGCAAATGCGGGCGCTGGAAGAGGAATTCGGCCATCCGCTGTTCGATCGCGTGGGGCGGTCGGTGACGCTCAATGCAATGGCGCGTGTCTTGCTGCCGCACGCCGAGCAACTGCTCGCGCAGTATCAGACAATGCGAATGTTGGCCGCCGGTATCGAATCGACAGCCGGCCCGGTAAAGATCGGTGCGGTGGAATCGGCGGTGAGTGCATTGGCGCGCGCCGTGTCTCGGATCAAACAGGCACAACCGCATCTCGAGATACTGATCCGGACGGCGCGGTCCATCGAATTGACGGCGGCCCTGGATGCGGGCGAGATCGATTGTGCGGTGCTGGTGGAGCCGTCCGGCAGGCGCCCGGCAGGCGTGCGCTGGACGCCGTTGTACCGCGAGCCGTTGGTGCTGCTGGCGTCGTCGGCGTTGAAGTCGGGCTCGGTCACGAAGCTGCTGGAGACGGAGCGGTTCCTGCGTTTTGACAGGACGCAGCGCACCGGCGCACTGATCGACCGCGCAGTGAGACGCCAGCACGTGAGAGTCACCGACTTTCTTGAACTGACGTCGATCGAAGGCATTGCGGCGTTGGTCCGTCAACGCGTGGGCATTGCGGTGGTGCCACTACTGCGCAGCGCGACGTGGGCGCAGGAAGACTCGCTGCGCGTGATCCCCCTGCCGGGTGTGAGCGAACAACGCAGTATCGGATTGCTGGAACGCACCCGTCACGACAAGATGGGAATTACGTCGGCCATTGCGCAACAGGTAATGGCGCAGGGATGAGAAGCGCTGCGCGGGCGGTGCGGCCGGCTGTGCGAACTTGCTCCCCTTAAGCGGTTGCCCCCTCGGAGCCAGCTTGTAAGCCGCGGACAGCGCAAACAAAAAAACCCTTGGAATCCAAGGGCTTAATTGTTTCATCGCTTGTTTAACCGGCTTTTCCTACCGGCGGTGTAACTGGCGGAGAGAGGGGGATTCGAACCCCCGATAGGCTATTAACCTATGCCGCGAGTTATCGCAAAACTTTGATTTCAAATGAACTTAAAGCAAGAATCAGTCATACAAATTCAACCAAGGGACATCGATAAGCTACTGATTTCACTGAACCCGCCCGACAAAAATAATACAGATAATTCGCACATCCTAGACGAGTTCGCATCGGAACTCGTGGCAATCACCAGCGAATTGTAGGTCGGAAAAATTGCAGCGAAACCAGCCCGCACGAACACAAAATCAGCGACAGAATATTCGAAAATTATTCCGTCGCCTCCTCACTCTGCACGCCCGTCACCTGCCGCATCTTCCCCTCCTGCGTCACCGTATCCTGCACCGCCAGTTCCTCGCTGCGCACCGTCTCGCCAACGTTATTGGTGCGCTCCGCGTTAACCTGCACCGGCACGGTCACTGACATGCAGCCCGCCAGAATGGCCGCCCCCGCAACGGTTGCGACCGATGCTGCGATTACTACCTTCTTCATCTAGATCTCCTTTTCGTATCGTGGAGCGGTG
>NZ_NJGW02000032.1:0-33117 GCF_002216225.1 Pandoraea sp. CB10b_02 | reverse complement strand
CGCGCTTCGCGGCTCAGCGATCTCATGTCGGTTGCTTGCATGAATCCGAGTTGAGGGTGGTGCAGAAAATTTCAAGTGCGCAAGGGCCGGATCAATAGTTCCTATATGTTGCGGCGCAACGGAACTTTCGGCATGGCTTGTGCTAAGTCACGAAAAATCCGCCGTCTTTGCTCTATACTCAACAGACTCCCGCAAAGTTTCAAAAGAATTGAGGAGAAATCCCCCATGCTAAACATGTCGAGGCGCCAGTTCCTCAAGGTGAGCGGAGCCACGCTTGCCGGGTCGAGCCTGGCAATGCTCGGGTTCGCGCCCGAGGCGGCACTGGCGGAGGTGCGCCAGTTCAAGCTCGCGCGAGCGACCGAGACGCGCAACACCTGCCCGTATTGCTCCGTGGCGTGCGGCATTCTGATGTATAGCTACGGCGACGGCGCCAAGAACGCCAAGAAGAGCGTCTTTCACATCGAGGGCGATCCGGACCACCCGGTCAACCGCGGCACCCTTTGCCCCAAGGGCGCGAGCCTGATCGACTTCATCCACAGCCCGAACCGCCTCATGTATCCGGAGTACCGCAAGCCGGGCTCGGACAAGTGGGAGCGCATTTCGTGGGACGACGCGCTCGATCGCATCGCCAAGCTGATGAAGGAAGACCGCGACGCGAACTTCGTCGAGAAGACGGACGACGGCCTGACGGTCAACCGCTGGCTCACCACGGGCATGCTGGCCGCCTCGGCATCGAGCAACGAAGTCGGTTACATCACGCACAAGGTCATCCGCAGTACCGGGATGCTGGGATTCGACAACCAGGCGCGTGTCTGACACGGCCCGACGGTGGCAGGTCTTGCCCCGACGTTTGGCCGTGGTGCGATGACGAACCATTGGGTCGACATCAAGAACGCGGATCTGGTGCTCATCATGGGCGGCAACGCAGCCGAGGCGCACCCGTGCGGTTTCAAGTGGGTGACCGAGGCGAAGGCGCACAACAAGGCGCGCCTGATCGTCGTCGACCCGCGCTTCAACCGTTCGGCATCGGTCGCGGACTATTACGCCCCGATCCGCACCGGCACGGATATCGTCTTCCTCGGCGGGTTGATCAACTACCTGCTCACGAACGACAAGATTCAGCACGAATACGTCAAGAACTACACGGACTTCACGTTCCTGGTGAAGGACGAGTTCACGTTCGAGGACGGCATCTACTCGGGCTACAACGCCGAGAAGCGCACCTACGACAAGAGCTCCTGGGACTACCAGAAGGCCCCGGACGGTTATGTCCTGACCGATCCGACGCTGCAGCATCCGCGCACGGTGTACCAGCTGATGAAGCAGCACTATTCGCGCTACACGATCGAGATGGTCGAGCGCGTGTGCGGCACGCCGGCCGACAAGGTCGAGTACATCTACAAGCAGATTGCCGAGTGCGCCTCGCCCACGCGCAACATGACGATCATGTATGCGCTCGGCTGGACGCAGCACTCGATCGGCTCGCAGATGATCCGTACCGGCGCGATGGTGCAACTGCTGCTGGGCAACATCGGCGTGGCCGGCGGCGGCATGAACGCACTGCGCGGTCACTCGAACATCCAGGGCCTGACCGACCTGGGGCTGATGACCGATCTGCTGCCGGGCTACATGACCTTGCCCAAGCAGGCCGAGCAGACCGTCGAGCAGTACCTCGCGGCGCGCACGCAAAAGCCGCTGCGTCCGAACCAGCTCAGCTACTGGCAGAACTATCCGAAGTTCTACGTGAGCCTGATGAAGGCGTGGTGGGGCGATGCGGCCACCGCCGAGAACCACTGGGCCTACGACTATCTGCCCAAGCTCGACAAGCCGTATGACCTGCTGCAGGTGCTCGAGCTGATGAATCAGGGCAAGATGACCGGCTATATCGCCCAGGGCTTCAACCCGATCGCGGCGGCGCCGGCCAAGTTCAAGTGGGACCAGGCGCTCGCCAAGCTCAAGTTCCTCGTGATCATGGACCCGCTGGCCACGGAGACGTCGGAGTTCTGGCGCAACTTCGGCGAGCACAACAATGTGGATTCCAGCAAGATCCAGACGGAAGTGTTCCGCCTGCCGACGACCTGCTTCGCCGAGGAAGACGGCGCCCTGGTCAACTCGGGCCGCTGGCTGCAATGGCACTGGAAGGGCGCCGAGCCGCCGGGCGAGGCTCGCACGGACATCGAGATCATGACCGGGTTGTTCCTGCGTCTGCGCGAGATGTACAAGACGCAGGGCGGCAAGTTCCCCGATCCGATCGTCAATCTGTCGTGGCCCTATGCGCGCCCGGAGAGCCCGACGCCGGAAGAAATCGCCAAGGAATACAACGGCCGCGCGCTCAAGGACCTCGTCGATCCGAAGGACCCGACCAAGGTCACGCGCAAGGCCGGCGAGCAGTTGGCGGGTTTTGCGGAACTCAAGGACGATGGCAGCACGTCGTCGGGCTGCTGGATCTTCGCGGGCGCATGGACGCAGGCGGGCAACCAGATGGCGCGCCGCGACAACAGCGACCCGACCGGCATCGGCCAGACGCTGAACTGGGCGTGGGCGTGGCCGGCGAACCGGCGCATTCTGTACAACCGCGCCTCGTCCGACCCCGCGGGCAAGCCGTTCAACCCGAACCGCAAGCTGGTCTGGTGGAACGGCAAGACCTGGACCGGCGCCGACGTGCCCGACTTCAAGCTCGACGAAGATCCGGCCGGCGGCATGAACCCGTTCATCATGAACCCCGAGGGCGTGGCGCGCTTCTTCGCGAAGGGCGCCATGGCCGAAGGCCCGTTCCCGGAGCATTACGAGCCGTTCGAGACGCCGCTGGGCTACAACCCGCTGCATCCGAAGCAGCCCAAGGCCACGAGCAACCCGGGCGCCCGCGTGTTTCCGGACGACCTGGCCGCGATGGGCACGGTCGACAAGTTCCCTTACGTGGCCACGACCTACCGTCTGACCGAGCATTTCCACTACTGGACCAAGCACGCGTTGCTCAACTCGATCATCCAGCCCGAGCAGTTCGTCGAGATCGGCGAAGCGCTCGCGAAGGAGATCGGCATTGTGGCGGGCGACACGGTCAAGGTCTCGTCCAACCGCGGCTTCATCAAGGCCAAGGCGGTCGTGACCAAGCGCATTCGTGCGCTCAAGGTGGACGGCAAGACGATTCACCACGTGGGCATTCCGATCCACTGGGGCTTCAAGGGGCTGACCAAACCCGGATTCCTCGCGAACACGCTCACGCCCATCGTGGGCGACGGCAACTCGCAGACGCCCGAGTTCAAGTCATTCCTGGTGAAGGTCGAGAAGGCATAAGGGGGCGCCATGGCATTGCAATCACTGGATATCAAACGGCGCTCGGCTACCACGCTGCCGTCGTCCTCCGTGCGTGAAGCGCATACGGGCGACGTCGCCAAGCTCATCGATACGTCGAAGTGCATCGGCTGCAAGGCGTGCCAGACGGCGTGCATGGAATGGAACGATCTGCGCGACGAGGTCGGTACGACCGTCGGCGTGTACGACAACCCGGCCGATCTTACGGCGGACTCGTGGACGCTCATGCGCTTTACCGAGTACGAGAACCCGAAGGGCGACCTCGAGTGGCTCATCCGCAAGGACGGCTGCATGCATTGCGAGGACCCGGGCTGCCTGAAGGCGTGCCCGTCGCCGGGGGCCATCGTGCAGTATGCGAACGGCATCGTCGACTTCCACGAGGAAGCCTGCATCGGCTGCGGGTACTGCATCACCGGGTGCCCGTTCAACATTCCGCGCATTTCGCAGAAGGATCACAAGGCGTACAAGTGCACGCTGTGTTCGGACCGCGTGTCCGTCGGGCTGGAGCCGGCCTGCGTGAAGACGTGTCCGACCGGCGCGATCATGTTCGGCACGAAGGACGCCATGAAGGATCAGGCGGCCGAGCGCATCGAGGACCTGAAGTCGCGCGGCTTCGATAACGCGGGGCTGTACGACCCGGCCGGCGTGGGCGGCACGCACGTGATGTACGTACTGCACCATGCCGACAAGCCGTCGCTGTATCACGGCCTGCCGGACAATCCGCGCATCAGCCCGATGGTGACGTTCTGGAAGGGCATTGCCAAGCCGCTTGGCGTGGCCGCGATGGCGCTCACCGCGCTGGCCGGCTTCTTCCATTACATCAAGTCCGGTCCGAACGAGACGACCGAGGAAGACGAAGAGCAAGCCCGCCGCTACGACGCCTCCCGCAAGGGCGGCCCTGACGGCCAGAAAGGCGTTGTCACGCACGAGGAGGTCTGACCATGTCGCAGGAACACAGCGATCGCAAGCGTGTCGACGGCGATCTGATCGAGCGCTACAACGCGGCCGAGCGCATCAACCACTGGATCGTCGCGGGCACGTTCATTCTGCTCGCGCTCTCCGGTCTGGCGCTGTTCCACCCGTCGATGTTCTGGCTTACCAATCTCTTCGGCGGCGGGCCGTGGACGCGCATTCTGCATCCGTTCATCGGCCTGGTGATGTTCGTCGCGTTCATCTGGCTTGCGTTGCGGCTCGCCCGCTACAACAAGTTCGAGCCGCGCGACACCGAATGGATGAAGAAGATCGGCGACGTGCTCGGCAACCGTGAGGAAAATCTGCCGGAAGTCGGGCGCTACAACGCCGGACAGAAGCTGCTTTTCTACGTGATGGTGTTGTGCATGATCGGGCTGCTGCTCTCGGGCATCGTGATCTGGCGCGCGTACTTCGCGTTCTACTTCCCGATCTGGGTAATCCGTCTCGCCTCGGATGTGCACGCGGTGTGTGCATTCGTATTGATTTGCGGCATCATTACGCACATCTACGCGGCGATCTGGATCAAGGGCTCCGTGCGCGCCATGACGCGCGGAACCGTCACCCGCGGCTGGGCGTGGAAACACCACCGCGCCTGGTACAAGCAGCTCAACAAATAAGTCCGGCCCCGGCGGCCGGACACTCTGACGAGGCCGGCCACCTTGCAACGCATTCTCCAACCCGGACAGATCGAGTCCCTCGATCGCACTGCCATTCCCCGTCTGCGCATGCCGCAACGCGCCGAGGTCTTCTCGGCGCGGGCGGGGCGTTTGCGCCAGCTCGCCGACGGCCATCCGCTCGGCGACTATCTGCGCCTCATGGCCGCAGTGGCCGACGCCCAGCAGCGGTTGGTCGATACGCTGGATGCGCCGCGCCCCTCGCCCGAAGCCATTGCCCGGGCACAGCAACATTGCATGCCGCTCGTGCCGGCGACAGGCGGCTACGAAGCCGGCCGCTGGCAGCCGCTGCTCGCGCCGTTGCTCGACGCCGTGGCGGCCCAGTCGGGCGTTCCGGCCGGCGTGCGCGGCGTGCTCGACAGGATTCGCAACGCGGATCCCGCGGCGCTCGACGCGTCGGCGCAGTCGCTGCTCGCCGGCCACGGCAAGGGCGTGGACCCGGCCAGCGCGCCGTTCCTGATGGCGGCGCTGCAAGTGCTGTGGACGGGCGTGGCGAGCCGTTTCGACGCGGGCGAAGTACCGATGCTCGACGTCCCCAACGTGTGCCCGGTGTGCGGCACGCTGCCGGTGGCCAGCGTGGTGCGCATTGGCGGCCCACACGAGGGCTATCGCTATCTCGCGTGCGGTCTGTGCTCGACCGAGTGGCACATGGTGCGCGTGAAGTGCTCGCATTGCGAAGCGAGCGAGCATGTCGCCTATCACGTCGTCGACGCGGCCGGCGACACCGCGGCGCTCGACGCCAAGGCCGCTAAGGTCGCTAAGGCGCTTGATGTGGAATCCGGGCAACCGGCGTCATCCGGGCAATCGGCGCAATCAGCGCCGGCGGACGAAGGCGAAGCGCCCGCCGAGGGGCGCACTAAGCGCCATGGACTCGATGAGGCGGCCAGGCGCGTGGCGTCCTCGCCGATTCGCGCCGAATCGTGCGACGACTGCCATAGCTATCGCAAGATCTTCTACCAGGACAAGGACCCGTTCGTCGAGCCCGTTGCCGACGATCTCGCGAGCCTCGCCCTCGACGTGCTGATGGGGGAAGCGGGGTATGCCCGGGCCAACGGCAATCCGTTGCTCTGGCAAAGCGCCGAGGAGTAAGCGAATGGCCGAGCATGATCGTGAGCTGGCCAGGGCGTCGGATCTGCCGTCGCTGGACCGGCTGCTGGGCATGCCCGAGTTCCAGGCGCTGCTCGCCGAGTTTGGCCGCACACAAGTGACCGCCGCATTGCGCGGCGATCTCGACGATTGCCGCGCCGCTGCGCTGGCCGGCGCGCTGGCGCGTGAGGCGGTGACATCCGCGGCCTTCGCGGGGCGTGTTTCGCAATCGCTCGCGGCGCGCAACCGGAGCGCTCTGCGCCCGGTGTTCAACCTCACGGGAACGGTGCTCCACACGAATCTCGGCCGGGCGTTGCTGCCCGACTCGGCGCTCGAAGCCGTCATGCAGGCGCTCACGTCGCCGGCGAATCTGGAGTTCGATCTCGCCACGGGCGGGCGGGGCGACCGCGACGATCTCATCGCGCCCTTGCTGTGCGAGCTGACCGGCGGCGAGGCCGCGACCGTCGTGAACAACAATGCCGCAGCCGTGCTCCTGATGCTGGCGACGCTCGCGAAACGCCGCGAAGTCGTGGTCTCGCGCGGCGAGCTGGTGGAGATCGGCGGCGCGTTTCGCATTCCCGACATCATGACGCACGCGGGAGCGAAGCTCGTCGAAGTCGGCACGACCAATCGCACGCACGCGGCCGACTATCGCGATGCCATCGGCGAGAAGACGGCGCTGCTCATGAAGGTGCATTGCAGCAACTACGAAGTCACGGGCTTCACGAAAAGTGTGAGCGTGGCGGAGGTCGTGCAGATTGCGAAGCCGCACGGCGTGCCCGTAGCGGTCGACCTCGGCAGCGGCACGCTCGCGCCGCTCGAGCGCTGGGGACTCCCGCACGAGACGACCGTGCAAGAGACGATCGCCGCCGGGGCGGACCTCGTCACGTTCTCGGGCGACAAGCTGCTGGGCGGCCCGCAGGCGGGCATGATCGTGGGCCGCAAGGCGCTCATCGCCAAGATCAAGAAGCATCCGCTAAAGCGCGCGCTGCGCGTGGGCAAGCTCACGCTGGCCGCCCTGGAGCCGGTGCTGCGCCTTTACCGCGATCCCGAGCATTTGCCGGAGCGGCTCACCACGCTGCGCCTGCTCACGCGCTCGCGCGCCGAGATGGCCGCCCAGGCGGAGCGCCTTGCGCCGGTACTCGCGAAAGCGCTGGGCAAGGCTTATACCGTCGCCCCGGCGCCGATGGTCAGCCAGATCGGCAGCGGCGCGCTGCCCGTCGAGCAGTTGCCGAGCTACGGGCTGGCGATCGCACCGGCGGGCGGGGGCAAGCGCGGCGGCGGACGTGCGCTGGCGAAGCTCGAAGCGGCGCTGCGTGCGTTGCCGTATCCGGTCATCGGCCGCATCGCCGATCAGACGCTGTGGCTCGACCTGCGTTGCCTGGCGCCCGACAACGAAGCGCGTCTCGCGCTGCAATTTGCGGAGTTGCGGGCATGATCGTCGGTACGGCGGGGCACATCGATCACGGCAAGACGAGTCTCGTTCGTGCGCTGACCGGCGTCGACACGGACCGTCTCAAGGAAGAGAAGGCGCGCGGCATTTCGATCGAACTCGGCTATGCATACACGCCGTTGCCCGACGGCGAGGTGCTCGGCTTCATCGACGTGCCGGGGCACGAGAAATTGATTCACACGATGGCGGCCGGCGCGGTCGGCATCGACTATGCGTTGCTGGTGATCGCCGCCGACGACGGCATCATGCCGCAAACGCGCGAGCACCTGGCCATTCTCACGATGCTCGGCGTGCGGCGCGGCGTGGTGGCGCTCTCCAAGGCCGATCGCGTGGACGCGACTCGGCTCGCGCAGGTGGCGCGGGACATCGCGCAGTTCCTCGCGGGCACGCCGCTGGCGCAGGCAGCCATCGTGCCGGTGTCGGCGACGACGCTGGGGGACGCGGGCACTGCGGCGCTGCGCGAGCATCTGGTGCAGGCGGCGCTGGCGATGCAAGGCGAGGGGACGGCGGACCGTGCCGCTCACGCCGCGCGTCGTGAAGACGCCGTGTTTCGTCTTGCCGTCGATCGGGTTTTCACGTTGGCCGGTCACGGCACCGTGGTGACAGGCACGGCCTTTGCGGGCACGGTTCGCGTGGGCGATACGCTGACGGTGATGCCGCAGGGGCTGCCCGCTCGCGTGCGCAGCATTCATGCGCAGAACCGGCCGGTGGAGGCCGGGCGCGCGGGCGAGCGGTGCGCGTTGAACCTCGTGGGCGTGGAGCGTGATCAGCTCGGGCGCGGCGACTGGATCGTCGCGGCCGGACTATCGAAGCCCGCCAGGCATGTCGACGTCGAACTGCATTGGCTCGACGGCAATGCGCCGCTCTCGCAATGGTTTCCGCTGCACGTGCATCTGGGCACGACGCACGTGCAGGCCCGCACGGTGCTGCTCGACGGCGACACGCTCTCGCCAGGCGGCAAGATGCGCGTGCAACTGGTGTTCGACACACCGGTCTGCACGATGCCGGGCGATCGCTTCATCGTGCGCAATCCGCAGGCGACGGCGACCGTTGGCGGCGGGCGTGTGCTCGATCCGGCGGCGCCGGAGCGCAAGCGGCGCTCGCCGGCGCGGCTGGCGTGGCTCGATGCCATGGCAGCGTTTCTCGACGACGGCGGGCTCGATGCCTTGCTGGCGCAGTCGGCGTTTGGCCTGACGAGCGCGCAGGTGGTGGCAATTACCGGCTTGCCGCCCGGGCAATGGCGGTGGCCGTCGAGTGCCGTGGTGCTTGCCGGCGCCGAGAGCCAGTCACTCGCGTTCGCGCCGCCGGCGTGGCAAACGTTGCGTGCGCGCGTGCTCGAGGCGCTGCGCAACTACCACGCGCGCGTGCCGGACGAGCCGGGCTTGGACGTGGCTCGCTTGGGGCGAATGACGTGGCCGACGTTGGAGGCGTCGCGCTGGCGCGTGATCGTGCAGACGCTCTTGACCGACGGCGCGCTGGCGCGAACGGGCGCATGGCTGCACCTGCCGTCGCACCGCGTCGAGATGACGGACGAGGAGACGGTACTGGCGCAGGCGCTCTTGCCGCGGGTGGCGCAGGGGCGCTTCGATCCGCCGTGGGTGCGCGACATGGGGCGCGAGCTGAACGTGCATGAAGACCGGGTGCGCTCGGTGCTGCGCAAGCTGGCGCGCCAGGGACGCGTTCATCAGATCGTGAAGGACCTGTTCTACGACGACGCGTGTGTGCGAGCGCTCGCCGACCTGATCGTGCAGGCCGACGGCAAGGTGGAGGCGGGGGCGTTTCGCGATGCCACCGGGCTCGGGCGCAAGCGCGCCATTCAGATTCTGGAGTTCTTCGATCGTGCGGGCTATACTCGCCGCGTTGGCGATCTGCACGTTCAGCGCCCCGGTGTCGTGTGGGGCGTCGTGTAGGCCTCGAAAGTATCGTTCATGCTTCATCCCAGGGAAGGCATCCGTATCCGGTGATGCGGCCGGGCTTCAAACCCGGTTGGGGGCGTCAGCCGCTCCCAGGTCGGTTCGACTCCGGCTGCCCTCCGCCACCGCGCTTTTGCGCAATACGCGCACGCGCCGCTGGCCGCATGCAACAGTGTGTTGCATGGCGCGGCCGGCCGAAAAACCGAAATGGCGGTACACTCCTAGCGCACGCTACCGCTGCCCGGTGGCTCGCCATTCCCAATTTCGGCCCGTTTGAACGTCATCATGAAGTCCCCTGGTACTGCCTCCGCCACGACCGCGCGCGACGCCGGCGAGTGTGTCGAGCTCGTCGCATCGGCGACGCTGCCGACCCGCTACGGCACCTTCACCTCTCACGCGTTTCGCGTCAAAGGCAGCGATAACGAACATCTGGCACTGGTGATGGGCGACGTCGCCGGCGACACGCCCACGCTCGTGCGTCTGCATTCGGAGTGCCTGACGGGGGACGTCTTCGGCTCTTACCGCTGCGATTGCGGCGAACAGCTCGACGCCGGCATGCGCAAGATCGCCGAGGCCGGGCGCGGCGTGATGCTGTATCTGCGCGGTCACGAAGGGCGCGGCATCGGCCTGAGCAACAAGATCCGGGCGTATCTGCTCCAGGAGCAGGGGCGGGACACCGTCGAGGCGAACCTCGATCTGGGCCTGCCCGACGACGCCCGCGAATACGACTCCGCCGCCGCCATCCTGCGCATTCTCGGCGTAAGCTCGGTGCGCCTCATGAGCAACAATCCGAAGAAGTTCGACACCCTTGCCAAGCACGGCATCCCGGTGTGCGAGCGCGTCGCGCTCGATATCCCGATGCGCGAGGAAAACGAACGCTACATCCGCACCAAGCAGCGCAAGTTCGGCCACTACTTCGAAGAGAACGAGTGAGCGCCGCGGCGACGCCGTGAAATGTCCCGTCGGCGCCATATCGGTTTTGGGAGATGGCCGATATCGCATTGCGCTTTGCCTTCGCCGCACCCGTCCCGCCAATCCCACTGAGTCCCGCTAAATCTCGCTGAATCTCACGCCGGGCCTCGCAATGGGCCTCGCAACGGGCCTGTGCGGGCGGCGAGGGCGATGCGCAAACCATGGCACCGCACTGGTTGCGGCGCAGCAATTTCCGCTTGACGCTTCAAATTCGGCTCAGTTACCATCCGCCCTGTCTTCGTTCGAGGGGTTTGTCCGTGAATACCGATGCCAGTTGTAGTCGACCGTTGATCGACTGATTGCCTGAGGATCCACAGCCATTCCCTGTGCCGCGTCCTCAAGCAGGATGCGGTGTCTTGCGCCACCCGAACGCTCGCCCGAGCGTAATCTTCCCGGCGTCATTCCCGCAGAAATTTCCACCGCCGTGCCCGTAACGGGCGCTGTCGTTGCGCGTGCGTTTTCCCGCATGCCACGACGCGCAGGTGCGCGCCGGCCGTCCATCCCTCCGCGGTTGGGCGATTCGCTGCCATGCGAGGAAACCATGCGTGCTTTTCAAACGTTCCAGGCTTTCCAGAGCCACCCGACGCGCACCACGCCGGTGTCGCGTCTGACCATCGTCTGTCTGGCCGAGGCGCTCGGCGCCTTGCGCAAGCAGATGTTCATCGATCTCACCGCACTCGGCCTGCGCGCCACGCACGTGAGCATTACGCACTGGAGCGATCGCAACGTGGCCTCGGCCACGGTCACGCTCGACTGCCCGCAGGCCTCGCGCGCCTCGCTCACGTCTCTCGTCATGCGTCTGTCGGGCGAGCGCAGTGTGCGCCGCGTGTTCTGGTCCGACGATGGCCAGTGCAGCGCGCGCGCAGCCGCCACGGCCGCGCACGCCTGAGCGGCGCGACACCGGCGCCGAGCGCTAGCCGGGGCAGGGCGCTTGCCGTTGCCGAACGAGCGTAACCGAATACCACAAGGAGCCGATATGGACGACGACAGTAGCCGAATGTGGCCCGCCGGAATCGTGCGCGCGACGCACGACTCTCCGGCGGGCAATCCAATGCCAATCCTTTGCCGTTCCGTTTTCACCGACCGCGCGCCGCGCGGCGCGGCTGGGTGCGTTCGCGCTTATTTCCGGAGAGACGATTTTCGGTAGCGCCTGACGACGCCGGCCGGCCGCCATGCCAGCATAAGCCGCGCCAGGAAATCGTCATGACCAAGAACCTTCGTTCGCGCCACAAGCAACGTGGCTTCGTCGAACACTCGACACAGGCAGACCGCCCGCTCTCGGGCCCGGACGCCGTCACCCGGCTGGCCGCCCAGCCGCTGCACGACGTCTTCCACACACTGGGCACCGATCTGCGTGGCCTCCCGCTCGCCGAAGTCGGCCAGCGGCAGACTCGCTACGGCCCCAACGAAATCACCCACGACAGGCCACCGCACTGGATCGTGCAGCTCTTCGGCGCTTTCCGCAATCCGTTCGTGATGGTGCTGCTCGTGCTGGCCGTCATCAGTTTTTTCACCGACGTCTATTTCGCCGCGCCCGACGATCACGACTACAAGGGCATCATCATCCTGCTCACGATGGTGACGATCAGCGGACTGCTGCGCTTCTTCTCCGAGTTTCGTTCGCTGCGTGCGGCCGAGAAGCTCAAGGCGATGGTGCGCACGACCGCGAGTGTGCGCCGCCGCGTGACCGTATCGGGCAAGCCGGAGCGTCACGAAGTCGCCATGCGCGAGCTGGTCGTGGGCGACATCGTGACGCTGCAGGCCGGCGACATGATCCCGGCCGACCTGCGTTTGATCGAGTCGCGCGACCTCTTCATCAGCCAGGCCGTGCTGACCGGCGAGGCGCTGCCTGTCGAGAAGTACGACACGCTGGGCGCCGTCGCACAGAAGTCCGCCGAAATCTCGGCCGCGAGCGCCGGCAAGGCAGGCAACGCCAGCCTGCTCGATCTCTCGAACATCTGCTTCATGGGCACGAACGTGGTGAGCGGCACGGCCACGGGCGTGGTCGTCGCGACTGCCGGCGACACCTACTTCGGCGCACTGGCCAGGAACGTGGTCAGCCACAAGCGCGTGGAGACGAGCTTCGATCGCGGCGTGAACAGCGTGAGCTGGCTGCTCATCCGCTTCATGCTCGTGATGGTGCCGGTCGTGTTCATGATCAACGGCCTGACCAAGGGCGACTGGCTGAGCGCGCTGACCTTCGCGCTGGCCGTGGCCGTGGGTCTCACGCCGGAGATGCTGCCGATGATCGTGAGCGCCAACCTCGCGCGTGGGGCACTGGCGATGTCGCGCCGCAAGGTGGTGGTCAAGCGGCTGAACTCCGTACAGAACTTCGGCGCGATGGACGTGCTGTGCACCGACAAGACGGGCACGCTCACGCAGGACCGCATCATTCTGGAGCAGCATCTCGACGTGACGGGCGACGAGCACGAAGACGTGTTGCGTCTGGGCTGGCTCAACAGCTATCACCAGAGCGGTCAGCTCAATCTGATCGACGTGGCCATCATCCGCCGCGCCAACGAGATCGGTGAGTCGGTGCAGCCGCGCACGTTCGCGAAGATCGACGAACTGCCGTTCGACTTCGAGCGTCGCCGTCTGTCGGTCGTGGTCGCCAACGAGCGCGGTGAGCACCTGATGGTCACCAAGGGCGCCGTCGAGGAAATGCTCTCGGTGTCGACGCACGTGAGAACGCCCCAGGGCGTGCGCGTGCTCGACGACACGGCGCGCGCCATGCTGCTCGCGCGCGCCGAGGCATACAACGAAGACGGCTTTCGCGTGCTTGTCGTGGCCACGCGCGACATTCCGGCTGGCCAGACCAAGGCGCAATACCAGACGTCCGACGAAGCCGGGCTCACCGTGTGCGGCTTTCTCACCTTCCTCGATCCCCCGAAGGACTCGGCCGCACCGGCCATCGCCGCGCTGCGCGATCACGGCGTGAGCGTGAAGGTGCTCACCGGCGACAACCCTATCGTCACGATGAAGGTTTGCCGTCAGGTCGGACTGGAGCCGGGCACGCCGCTTCTCGGCAGCGACATCGAGCCGATGAGCGACGAGGCGCTGCGCGAGGCGGTCGGACGCACGACCGTCTTCGCCAAGCTCGCACCGCTGCACAAGGCACGCGTGGTCAAGGCGCTGCAGGCCAACGGCCACACCGTGGGCTTTCTGGGCGACGGCATCAACGACGCCCCCGCGCTGCGCGACGCCGACGTGGGCATCTCGGTGGACACCGGCGCCGACATCGCCAAGGAAACCGCCGACATCATCCTGCTCGAGAAGAGCCTGATGGTGCTGGAAGCAGGCGTGATCAAGGGCCGCGAGACGTTCGGGAACATCCTCAAGTACCTGAACATGACGGCCAGCTCGAACTTCGGCAACGTGTTCTCGGTCCTGGTGGCGAGCGCGTTCCTGCCCTGGGAGCCGATGCTCGCCATGCAGTTGCTCATCCAGAACCTCGTGTACGACATCTCGCAGATGTTCCTGCCGTGGGACCGCATGGATCCGGAGTTCCTGAAGAAACCGCGCAAGTGGGATGCGGGCAACATCCGCCGCTTCATGCTGTGGCTGGGCCCCACCTCGTCGGTGTTCGACATCACGACCTATGCGCTGATGTGGATGGTCTTCGGCGCCGGCGCGCTGTATCACGCCCATGGCGGCGATGCCGGTCAGGTGATCATGAACTCCGGCTGGTTCATCGAGGGACTGGTCTCGCAGACGCTGGTCGTGCATCTGCTGCGCACGCAGAAGATCCCGTTCCTGCAGAGCACGCCGGCGTTGCCGATCATGCTCTCGACCACGGTGGCAATCGCCATCGCGTGCTGGCTGCCGTATTCGCCGTTCGCAAGCGCGCTGGGTTTCGTCAGCCTGCCGTACTCGTACTTCTACTGGCTGGTGGCGACCATGTTCGGCTACATCGCGCTCGCACAGACCGTGAAGACGATCTACATCCGCCGCTTCGGCCGCTGGTTCTGAGTCGTCGCCGACTCCCGCCTCTCGAAGAAGCCATCCATGACGCCCTGCCTTCCCGGGGGGCGTCCCACTCACACGCGACCCGGGGGCAAATCACGCCCCGGGTTGCACAAGTCAAGACAGAGAACGACTCATGATGAAAGCAATGACCCGTCTGGCCTGCCTCGCGCTGTTCTGTCCGCTCAGCGCCTTCGCCGCCCATCCGCTGGTGACCGACGACACCGGCACGCAAGGCAACGGCCGCTGGCAATTCGAATCGAACGGCGAAGTCACGTCGAAGCAGCCCGACACCGGGCGTCAGACGTTGTGGAACAGCACGCTCACGCGCGGCGTGGGCGAGACGCTGGATCTGTACGTGAACGCGCCGTACACCAATGTCCAGACCCGCTCCGATTCGGCCGGCAGCGGCTTCGGCGACGTGGAGGCCGGCGCGAAATGGCGCGTCTACGACGACGGCGCGTTGAGCATCGGTCTCAAGCCGTATCTCACGTTCCCGACCGGCAACGACCAGCGGGGCCTCGGCAGCGGCCGCGTCAATGGCGGCGCCACGATCCTCACCCAGTACGTGCTCGACGACTGGACCTTTCTTTTCAACGCGGGCGCGGCCTATCAGCCGAATCGCCAGGGGCAGCGTCAATCGTTGTGGAAGGTGTCGGGCGCGGTGCTCTACCGGGTGCTGCCCTCGACGCAACTGATCGTCGACGTCGGCACGCAGCAGAATCCCGATTTCTCGCAACGCACCCATCCGGCGTTCATGATCGTCGGAGCCATCTACAGCCCGAAGCCTTGGCTGGACCTGGACGCTGGCTACCGGCGCGGCCTCAATCCACAGACGTATGACAATTCCTGGATGGGGGGTGTGACGGTGCGCTGGTGAGCGGCGTTCACCATAGCCCAGCCTCGCGCCGGGCGACGAGGCCGACCGGCTCCGACTCTCCCAACCGCCTGCGTTCGCGCTCCCGGCCGCGCTCGCCGGCGCCGCCCGGCGATAAGATGCCTGCGCGGGCCATGTTAAACTGCCTCACATCCTTATGCTGAGCGGCGCACCGGTATGCCGCCCGCCCGTTCCCCGCCGATGTCTGGGCCGTGACATGCGACTCACCGACCACACTGATTACAGCCTGCGCACCTTGATCTACGTTGCGGTACATCCCGACGAGCTGGTGCACGTGCAGGCGGTGGCCGACGCCTTCGACATTCCCAAGAATCACCTTGTCAAGATCGTGCAGAAGCTCGGTCAGCTAGGTTTCCTGCATACCGTGCGCGGCCGTTCGGGCGGCATTCGCCTGGGGCGGCCGCCCGAGCGCATCGGGCTGGGCGAAGTGGTGCGGGCGATGGAGCCCGACTTTGCCATGGTCGAGTGCTTTCATCAGGGCGAGAACGCCTGCGTCATCACCTCGGCGTGCAACCTGCGCGGCGTGCTCGGCGAGGCGCTGCGCGCCTACTTCGACGTACTCGATCGATACACGCTGGCCGATCTGGTCGACAGACCCGGTGTGTTACGCCGCCTGCTCGGCGACGCTGCGGCGGCCATCCCGATCACCGACATCAAGGTCAAGCGGCGCACGGCCACGACCTGATCGGGTGGCTTTCCATCGACTCCGGCGTGGGCGCGCCGGCGTTGCCATCTTCTCAGCCAATTTCCCCTCCCGCAACGGGTGGCATCGGCGTTCTCTATCGTGCCGATAGGGTAGGCCAATGGAGACGGCGACTTCTGGACGATCGGTTGCATCTTGCAGACGCGCTGCCGCGAAATTCGAGCGGACCTTTCGTAATCTTCAATCATGCCAAGCGGCGCCGAACCCAACGCCAGGAACCGGCGCCCGACGGAATGACACCCGGCATTCGCTAAGCGCGAAACGCCGACGGAAAGGAGAATCATCATGAACGCTCGTCTTTTTGCCGCTGCCCTCATTGCTACCGCCACGCTCGCCTGCGCGCCGGCGTTTGCCCAAACGCAGGTGGCCGATGCCGGCCAACCCTCTGCCTCGCAGGGGCTCACGCGCGCGCAGGTGCGCGAGGAACTGCGCCAGGCCCGCGCGTCCGGCCGGCTCGACCAGTCGCTCGACACCTATCCCTCGCTACTGCAGCAGCGCACGTCGGTAGGCCGCTCGCGTGCGGATGTCCGCTCGGAGATCGGTACGGCGGTGGATGCGAACGATGGCCGCGCATAAGGCAGCCGCAAGGGCTGCATAAGAGGTGCGCAGGCGCACATGAGGGACGCATGAGGGATACATGAGGGATACATGAGGGATACATGAGGGATACATGAGGGATACATGAGGGATACATGAGGGATACATGAGGGATACATGAGGGGTGCCGCAGGGCGGAGCCGGTCGCAGCAAAGCCTGGATAAATCCTCCATAATTGGCGCACCGGGTTAACGTCATGAGTGCGTCATGGATCGGCTCTCCACCCTGATTTCGAATTTCGGCGTTCGCGCCGGCGTATTCCACAGCGGCGGCCTGTGCGGCCTTGTGAGCTATGGTGTCGACGCCCACGACGGCGGGCATCTGCATTTGCTGCGTGCCGGCGAAGTCGAACTGGTTCTCGAAGACGGCTCGCGGCAGGACATCGTCGAGCCGTCGCTCATCTTCTTTCCTCGCCGCAACCGTCACCAACTGCTGGCCGGCGAAGGCGAGCGCGCCGAGCTCGTGTGCGGGTCGCTGTCGTTCGACGGCGGCCACAACAATCCGCTCGTGGCCGCGCTGCCCGAGTATCTCGTGCTTCCGACCCAATCGGTCTCCACGCTGGAGCTCACGCTGAACTGGCTGTTCACCGAGGCGTTCGGCGCCCAGTGCGGACGTCTCGCGGTGATGGACCGGCTGTTCGAGCTGCTGGTCATCCAACTGCTGCGCCATGTGCTGGAGCAGCGTATCGTGAGCCACGGCATGCTCGCCGGGCTCGCTGATCCGCGTCTTGCACGTGCGCTGCACGTCATCCATAACCAGCCGGGCGAGCCCTGGACCGTCGAATCGCTGGCGAGCACCGCCAACATGTCACGCGCCAACTTCGCGGCGCAGTTCCGCGAAATCGTGGGGCAGTCGCCTGCGGATTATCTGCTCGACTGGCGTATCGGGCTCGCGCAGAAGCGCTTGCGCGACGGTCAGCCGATCGCACGCGTGGCCGAGGAAGTGGGCTATGACAGTGCGTCGGCGCTGGCGCGGGCGTTCCGGCGCAAGACCGGCGCCAGTCCACGCGACTGGCTGCGTGCGCAGATGCACGCCGTCACGAGGCTGCCGCCACCGCGCGTGATGCACGTGCCCGCACTGCCTGCGCAGGCGGCGTAATCGCAGGACGAACGCGCCGCCATCGGTGTCGTTGTCGGCATCGTCATCCCTTGCGCCGTCATGACGTAACGGTGTCCAGAGGTCGAGCTCCCGCCCTGACCGTGAAGCCATTCTCGTGACGGAACAGGGCCTTCAATCCGCCACCCGGCTCTTCCAAGCCCTGGATGCCCCAGCGGCTGCCTTGCCATGTGTCGCTCTGGAACTGCACGAGCATCGCTTTGTGCGTAACGACCCTTTCAGACCGACATGGCTTGCCTCATCGCCAAGGCCAGCCTAGACGTGCGAATGTTGAACGTCCGAAGCGGCAATATCACTGGCTGGGCGCCGCTTTCATTCCGAAATAGCGCTTCAGTAAAAAACTCAATACGTCGAACTCGGCGCCCAGCACCATTCCCAGCAACGCCGCGCACAGGAAAACAATGTCGCCCGTGACGCCGAAGGCATACATCACACAGGCCAAGGTAGCGCCCATCACGAGTCCGAACGGCAGTCATCGCGTTGACCCACGACCCAAAGCTGGATGACCTGGCGCTAATGGAAGCACTCCGGAGCCCCGCGTTTTACGTCGCAGCGCTTGGTTCACGGCGGAACAATGCTGCGCGGCGCGAACGCCTGCGAGAGTTTGACCTGTCGGCAGAGCAAATACAGCGACTTCGAGGGCCCGCGGGCATTGACACCGGTAGCAAAACGCCCCCGGAGATCGCGGTGTCGATTTTGGCGGAGCTCATCGCCGCAAAAAACGGCGTGTTACCCGTGTCCCGGTTCGATGTTCGTCTGAATGGCATTCCGACGGCGAGCGCGCCACGAAATACCGGCGTTGTCGAGCGCTGCCAGTCGTGAACTGCCCCAACGCGACTGGCCGCCACGTTTTCCCAAAGGCGCCCGGCAAAGCCCCGCACCCGGCGGCGCTTTGCATCCCACTGACGCCGGACGGGATCAATGCGCGCGCTTGCCCATCAACCGCATTGCGCTCGCAATACACCCCGCCGCGGAAAACACGGCTCCCCACGCCAGTGCCCAGGTCGAGCCGTGCGTGCCCGCCAGACCGAGCGCCAGGGCGACCAGCGCGGCGCCCGTCGCCTGGCCGAGCAGTCGCGAGGTGCCCACCATGCCGCTCGCGCCACCGCTGCGCTCGGGCGGCGCGCTGTGCATGAACGCCTTCAGGTTCGGCGACTGGAAGAAGCCGAAGCCCAGACCGCACAACGCCATGCGCCAGCCGATATCCCACAGCTGTGCGTGCTCGGGCATGATGGCCAGCAAGGCCATGCCCGCACTGAGCATGGCCAGACCGATGGCGCCGAGTGCCCCGGGTGGGTAGCGATCGGAGAGACGTCCCGCCACCGGCGCGATCGCCGCCACGAAGAACGGCCATGGCGTCATCAGGAAGCCGGTCTCGATCGGGCTGCGATGCAGCACGTTCTCGAAATAGAACGGCAGCGACACCAAACCGAGGCCCTGCGTCGCAAACGCACAGATGGCCGTCACGGTCGAGAGCGCGAAGGCCGGCAGGCGCAGCAGGTCGACCGGCAGCATCGGCGCGCGATGCCCGCGCTCGCGCCGGATCAGCGCCCAGCCGAACACGAGCGCGCCCACGAAGCATGCGAGCGTGAGATGCCAGTCGGCTTGCTGTGCGCTCTGGCTCAGTGCGAAGATCAGCAGCGCAAACGTCCCCACGTTGAGCAGGGCCGCCACCATGTCGGGCCGGTGCTCGCTGCGCGGCGTGTCGGGCAGATTGCGTCGCGAGAACGCCAGCGCCAGCAGCCCCGTCGGCACGTTGATCAGGAACAGCCACGGCCAACTCGCGAACGCCAGCACGAGCGATGCGATCGTCGGCCCCACCGCGAACGAGATGCCGACGATGAGCGCGTTCAGGCCCACGCCGCGTCCGAGCTGGTGCGCCGGATAGAGAAAGCGGATGAGCGCGATGTTTACGCTCATCACGGCGGCCGCGCCCACGCCTTGCAGCAGGCGCGCCGTTGCCAAAAAGCCGAGCGTCGGCGAGAGCGCGCACAGCAGCGACGCCACGAGGAACACCGCCACGCCCGCCATGAACACCCGCTTGTGGCCGACGCGCTCGCCGAGCGAGGCGAACGGCAGCAGCGTTGCCACCATGGCGAGCTGGTACGCGTTGACGATCCACACCGACGCCGACGGCGTGGTCTTCAGATCGAGCGCCATTTGTGGCAGCGCCGTATTGGCGATGGCCGTGTCGAGACTGGCGAGGGAGACGGCAAGCAGAATCGCCGTCATGGCCAGGCCGCGGCCGGTGGCCGGCGGCTCGTGGGGCTGCACCGACAGCGGCGCGCCGGCCGCCGTTGCGTCGGCGGTTGGAAGATGCGACGACATGGCGATCAGCCCTCGGCCAGAATTTGGCGGATGGCCTGCTCGAAGACTTCCGGCGGTTGGCCGCCGCTCACGAGATGACGATTGTTGAAAATGATGGCGGGCACCGAACGGATGCCGAGATTCTGGTAGTGGCGCTCCAGCGCTCGCACCTGCTCGGCGTACTCGTGCGAGGCCAGGATCTCGCGCGCACGGGCCGCGTCCAGCCCGGCTCGTTGCACGGCCTCGACCAGCACTTCCGGATCGCTGGTGCGCTTGCCTTCGACGAAATAGGCGCGCAACAGCGCTTCCTTGAGTGCGAGCTGCTTGTCGTTGCCGATCGTCTGGGCCCAGTGCAGCAGGCGATGCGCGTCGAACGTGTTGTAGGTGTGCGTGCGCAGATCGAGGCGCATCGGGAAGCCTTCGGCGGCCGCGCGGGCGCTGATGTTCGCGCGGTTCTGCGCCATCTGCTCCGGCGAGAGGCCGTACTTGCGCGCCATGTAGTCGGCGAGCGGCACGCCGTCGACGGGCATGTCGGGATTGAGTTCGAACGGACTGAAACTCAGGTCGGCGTCGACCTCGTCGCCCAGGCGCCCGAGCGCGGTCTTCAGTGAGGCAAGGCCGATCGCGCACCACGGGCAGGCGACGTCGGAGACAAAATCAATCTTGAGCTTGGCGGGCATGGTCGGACGGCGCCGTTGCGGCGCGGACAATGAAAAACGCGCCGCCCTGACGCGACGCAACAAGCGAATCGTCGCACAAATCGACGATTCGCGTCGGGCCGTGGGAGCGTCGGCGTCCGCCCCTTGATTTGCGCGGGTCTGGCGCGCATTGGTGCCGCTGCCCGACGCCGCACGCGGTTTTACGTGACGGAATATCTGTTTTGTTCAATGAACCGCGCCGCGTATGCGCCGGGTCGATCAGCAGAGTCCGGCGGCAATGCGCTATCGTGTGGGGTGTTTGCTGCCGTCTTTCGCATCGACTCTGGAGTGCCCATGACGCCTGCCGCCGAGCTCGTTGTTTCACTCGCATTGCAACCGCACCCCGAGGGCGGCTTTTATCGGGAGACGTATCGCTCGGCCGATACGATCGAGGCGAACGCGTTGCCGCCGGGCTTTTCGGGCCCGCGCAGCGTCAGCACCGCGATTCTCTATCTGCTGGAAGCGGGCGACTTCTCGGCGTTTCATCGTATTCGCAGCGACGAGATATGGCACTTCCATCTCGGCGACGCGCTTTGGGTCCACGAGATCGACGCTCATGGCGCACTGACGACGACGGCGCTCGGCAGCCGCATTTCGGCGGGCGAACGTTTGCAGCATGTGGTGCGTGCCGGTCACTGGTTTGCCGCGCAGCCGGCACCGGCGTCGCGCTTTTCGCTAGTTGGCTGTACGGTGGCGCCGGGCTTCGCATTCGAGGATTTCGAGATGGCGGACCCGGCGGCGCTGGCCGCACGGTGGCCCGCGCACCGCGATCTGATTTTGCGCCTCGGGCGCAGGGCGGCAGGCTGATATTCGCGGCCCGCACGGGCGAGCCGCGCCGCGAACCCTGGCATCATCTCGCTTGAGTTTTTCGCCTACATCTGTCGCGCATCTCTTTTCATGCTTTCTGCCATGTCCAACGACGACGTTCACTTTTACGACCCCGCCAAGGGCCACGGCCTGTCGCACGATCCGTTCAAGGCCATTGTCGCGCCGCGCGTGATCGGCTGGATCTCGAGCCGCGACGCCGAGGGCCGGGTCAACCTCGCGCCGTACAGCTTCTTCGGCGCGTTCGCGACATTCCCGCCGATCATCGGCTTTTGCAGCGAAGGCTACAAGGATTCGATCGCCAACATCGAAGCCACGCGCGAGTTCGTCTGGAATCTCACGAGCAAGTCGCTCGTCGGGCAGATGAACCGCACGTCCGCGCCGGTGGGGCCCGAGATCGACGAGTTCGAACTGGCCGGCCTCACGAAGGCGTCCGGCGTGAATGTCGCCGTACCGCACGTGGCCGAATCGCCGGCGTCACTCGAGTGCAGGCTACTGCAAATCGTGCGCATGCACGACCTGGAGGGCAAACCGATGAACAATTGGCTGGCGCTGGGGCAAGTGGTCGGTGTGCATATCCGCCGCGAATACCTGCGCGAGGACGGCCTGTTCGATACGGCGAAGGCGCATCCCGTCATGCGGGCGGGCTATCTCGGCGATTATGCCGAGATCGGGACCGATGTTCGATCTGCGTCGGCCCAAAGCCTGAACGGCGGGTTGCGGCGGCCGTCGAAGGCGGACTTCGTCGTCACCTGTGGGGTAGTGCTCATTTTGGCACATGCGAGAAAGCGCGACGCATGGGTCGGAGCGCCAATGAAATAAAGGGTTTTACGGGCGTAGAGTGAACTCAAGCAATTGGCACAAGAATGCACAAAATGCACACTTTATGCATGGATTTTGCGCACTTTTTGCTATCGGTTTGAGCGCTTTCTGCGCATTTTTGATCAGATTCTGCGCATGGATCTGAGGCGTGGTGATTGTCCGCTCGAACCCGCCCGGCATTGGTGCGCCGGGCTGGGTTGGCCATTGATTGGGGCGCGAGCGGAGCCTAGCGATGCGCCACGAATGGGCGGACTACGGGCGAGCCCAAGTGCGACCCCACAGTCGCACTTGCGTGAGGCACTGGGCTTGAGCGAGAGGTCCAGAAATACAGGCATTGCGTGATGAGGGTTAGATTTCCTGCGCTGTCAAGTGCGACACGCAGGGCGCATTTGATGACGCGGTACCTGGGTGTTATGTTTCGCTCCCATGACAATCCGTCCATCGATTTCACAGCCGAGCCCGGTCAACTTCGCGACGCTCGCTCAAGCACTGCGGGTGACCAAGCGCTGCGTTGAGCGTCGTGCAGTGCGCGAGCACTGGCCATTTACGCCGCAGCGGGTACGCGGTGGCACCTGTAAGCTATTTGATCTTGTGTCCTTGCCGCCCGAAGTCCAGCGAGCGCTCGCGCGTCATCGCGATATTCAGGCGCGGGGTGAGGCTGCACAGCGCTCGCTGGCGCAACTCAGCGCTTTGCGCGACGAAGCACAAGCCTGTCATGACGCGCGTCATGCTCGCGCCCAAGCGAACCTCAAACGCCTGCTACAGCCACTTCCCTCTGGCGTGCGTGCTCGCTTCGACGCGCGTTACGAGATTGTGCAGCACTGGCACGCATGGTTCCGCACGGTGCAGCCGATGCGCAAAAGCGTGGCGTGGCAGGCCTACGCACATGCCTATAACACCCGAGAGGTGGCGCTCAGTGCCGACGTGCGGGGCGCATATGCCACGGTCTCTGCGCGCTCCGTGCAGCGCTGGGTGCTCAATTACGAGCGAGAGGGTGCGGCAGGCCTGATCGATGCCAAGGATGGACGCCAGCACCGGGGTATCAATCAAATCACTCGTCAGCCTGCACTCGAAAAGACACTCTTGGCGCTGCTCGTGGCACAGCCGACACTGAAGATCCGACATTTGGTGCATTTGCTCGCGCAGGCCTCGGTGGATGCGAAAAGCGCGGCGGTGCTTTTTACACCGCCGTCATACGGCGTGACGTACCGGTTTGTGGGTGCTTGGCGTCGTCAGCACGCTTCACTCTACACGGCGGCAACGAACCCTGACGCATGGAAGAATCGATATATGAGCGCCTTTGGTGACGCCAGCGCTGATGTGTCGTGCCTTAATGAGCGCTGGGAGATGGACGCAACGCCCGCGGACTGGATGCTCACCGACGAGGATGGTCGCCAGCGCCGCTACTGTGCCTCGGTGGTGCTGGACGTGTACAGTCGGCGCATGCAGGTGGTGCTCGCGCCCACGTCCAAGACTGAAACGCACAAATATGCGCTGCGCCAGGCGATGCTGGCGTGGGGCGTGCCGCAAACGGTGCTTACCGATAACGGGCGCGATTACCAAAGCCGGGAGTTTGTGGAGACGCTCAAAGCGCTGGACATCCGTCAGCGCACGACAGCGCCCTTCTCGCCGTGGCAAAAGCCACACGTCGAGCGTGGCATCCAGAGCCTGCTGCACTCGATTCTGGAAGGGCTCTCGTCCTTTATTGGGCATCACGTAGCCGAGCGCAGCGCCATCGAAGCACGTCAGGCGTTTAGTGAGCGCTTGTTTCGGCCAGACGAGACGGTGACGCTGGCTATGCCGGCCACGCAACTGCGCTCGCTCATTGATCAGTGGTTGCGCGACGTCTATGAACGTCGCCCTCACGCGGGGCTAGGGATGTCGCCGCAGCAACGGGCGAGCGAAGCGGGAACGCCGATTCGGCGTATTGATGATGTGCGTGCCCTGGATTTACTGCTTGCCGCGCCGCTCGGCAAGGGTATCTATACGGTAACGAAGAAGGGCTTACGTATTCATGGCGTGCAATATATTGCGCCGGAGCTTGGCGTGGCGATCGGCCAACGCGTGCGTGTGCGTATCACCCCGGATTGGGGAGAGGTGGTGGTGTACGGGGACGATGGTGCGTTTGTTTGTGTGGCGAGAAACCCCGAGCGCAGCGGGATCTCCCGTGAACAGGTGGCCGTGTTGTCCAAGCGGCATCAGCGAGAGCACATGAACGCACAGTTGCGCGCGCTCAAACGCCCCAAAGTGTGCCCTGACGCCTTGGTGCGGCAATGGGTGACCGAACAGGGGGGATTGGGGCGCACGCAGTCGTGTTCTCCTGACCCAGCACCGAGGGGAATGGTGCATCGTACCGCGCGATTGCAAGGCGCAGCAGATGCGGCGCAGGCACTGAACGAGGTGCACGGGACTCTGCCGGCGCCTTCGGCACCGCTGTCTAACCTGGCGCCACGTGGCCCCGTGCCGGCAACGCCCGAAGCGCGCTTGGCCTTGTGGCTCACACTGGAGGCAAAACGCCGCGACGGCGAGGCCCTGTCCCATCCCGTTTTGCAACGATGGTGGGCGCAGTATCCACAGACGCCGGAGTTTGTGACGGCCATGCGCAAGCACAAGAACAAGGCGAACCATGTGTCCGATAACGCGCGCATGGCTGCGCCTGTCCAGTGGGGTTTCGCATGAGCGAAGTGCAATCAGCAGGTACGGCGGATGTGGCGCCGATTGCGACGCTTGATCTGGTGGCGACAACTCTCACGCGACTCGCGCAGAGGTGCTCAGGCGTGCCTGGCATCGGTGTGCTGTACGGACCGGCCGGATGGGGAAAAACGTTTGCGACCAACGCCCTGGCGCTGGAGTCGCGTGCGTACTATGTGAGTATGCGCAGCGCCTGGCGCACGAAAACGATGTTGGAGAAGATTTTGTTTGAGATGGGCATCGCGCACGGCCGGCATACCAATGCAGCACTGCTTGATCTGGTGTGCGAGCAATTATCCCGCTCGGGACGTGCATTGATCATCGATGAGTTTGATTACTGCACCAAGTCCGATACGCTTGTGGAGCTCACGTGTGACCTCTATGAGGGGTCTCACGGGGCGCTGCTGCTGGTAGGCGAAGAGCTATTGCCGCGCAAGCTTGAGCGCTGGGAGCGGTTTCATTCGCGTGTGCTCACATGGGCACCGGCACCACCGGTGACGCTTGCCGATGCCATCGCGCTCTCGCCGCTCTACGCCCCTGGGGTGAGTCTTGCGCCCGACGTGCTCTCTCACCTGGTAGAGCTCGCGCGCGGCTCGGTCAGGCGAGTGTGCGTGAACTTGGTTGCGCTTCGCGAGTACGCCATGACGTATGGGCTCGCTGAGGTGAGTATCGAGGATATCAAGGGGGTCCCGTTGTACACGGGACGTGCCCCAACGCGCCGGGCTTTGTCTGAAACGGCGCGGCCGGTACGCGTGTCATGATCGTGTATCAGGCAGGTCCCTCAGCGCGCGAGCGTATCTGGCGAACCATACGTGCGCAGCGTACCGAGATCACCCAGTCGGGCCTGGCAGTGGCCTCGGGCACAACGCTGAGCTTGGTTCGCAACTACGTTCAGGGTCTGCTCAAAGCGGGATACTTGCACCAGAGCGGTGAGCGCGCTGCGGCGATGTACAGTCTCATCGGCTCGGCGCGCCTGAACCGCATCAACCCCGAAGCCTACCTCGCCTACGTGCTCGAGCGCAGATTACCGCTACCGTACACGTTCGCTTGCCCAATGGCACCGGGTTCGATATTAAGAAATCAGCCCTGACTGAGCTGACGGTGGTTACCGAGATGCTCGGGATGCTGCCGTGTGCCAGTTTGACGAAGGGCCGTTGCCACCGCGAACCGCTGGACTTCCGTCAGAGCATCAACGGCCTTGTCGATACGAGGGGAGCAAACCATGCGCCTGAAACCGATGGCGAGACGTGGGCATTCACGGAGTTTGCCCAAAAAAAGCGGCAGTAAGAGGGTCGCGCGCGACGCTACATCGTTGCTCGTTGGCTTTCGTGATTCTGATCGTCGGCCATGCGGCCTCGCTAGACTGAAGGCTCTCGACGATTCTCGCGTTGGCATTGTGGGCGCAATACATTGCCCATTGCTTGCGAGTGATATCTTGGCCTGGACCGTACACAAAGAGTGCCGCGGCGTGGTGAAACCCTGCGATGTGGATGAGTTTTTCGCGGCGTAGCGCTTGAAACACGCGGCGCACCTGATCACTGGTCAGGTTGAGGTCATGTGCGGTCTGGACGATGCTCACGCCCTTGTTGCGCTTCATGTATTGAATAATTTTGGGGCGTAACAAGACCCGCTTGGCAGGGCGCACTGCGCCGATCTTTCGTGCCTGATCCTGCAAGGCGCGCCAGGTGTGACCGGGAAAGCGCCTGGCTAACTCCATGGCGGGTGCCCCAGCTTCCCAATAGATCTTCAACTGTGCCAATCGCTCGGTGGTCCAGTATCGTTTTGTCATTGCAATAACCTCACTCATGCCCGGGCCGATAAACGGCAAATCCATTGTGCCGAATTAGATCGGAAAACGTTATCAAATGCGGGCCGGGGAAAAACATCGGCGAAGGCCTATTTGATGCGGCAAATTGGAGTCGCAAGGCCGGCGTCAAGCCTGAGGTGAGTGGGCCCCGGGTTGCGAGCGACGTTGGGTGTGTCGCTGCAACGGATACGGGCTATTTAGAGTCGCCGCGCCGACCATCGGGGGGAGGCCCACTCACTTCAAGGTTGACTAAGCCGTATAGCGGCGAGTGGCGCTATTCGCTTTTCACCGCGAGGGTGTCTGAAGCATCTTCGCGGCTTGCAGAGGACTTTGACGGCAAGGGGCGTGACTCCAGGTATTGCATGGCTTTGCGCTTGAATTTTGCGTGATGCAGGGTGAGTACCGAATGAACTTCCATGTCGAGCGCAGCGCGTTTCTGCCCCTCGCGATCGGTCCAAATTTTGAGCTTCAATCCACCCGAGAGCGCCACGCTCTCGCCTTCATTGAGCATTAATAGCGCTTGCCTAGCCGTTGGGTGAAACGCGATCGCATTGACGAAGATGTGAGCGCCGCTGTTGTCGACGGCGATAGCGGTTGCGGTCACGTAGGGCTTTCCGTATTGATCGGTGCGACAGGCCGCAGCGCTCATCAATCTACCGAGTACTAGGCCGTCAATCATGATGGTTATCCTTGAGTGTGTGATTCGGGATCGTCCCTGGGAGGTGGTCCTTGGTCATAAGAAAAGAGGGGCGGAAGTTGGTCGGTGTGCAGAGCACGAGCTGCAAGGGCAATCGCAATGAGCTGCCAAGCATGCGGCTTGAACCAAGATCGCTGATGTTGTCAATTCTTCGGCTGCGTCAGTATCAAGTTATGTGGGGCAGTTTATTGTCGCATCGCAGTGACGTTGTTGCGTGATCAAGAATAAATAAAACGAAACACGGCGATGGGAAACCTCGTTAATTTCGAGAAAAGACTAGACGCGAGATGCCGAAGTTGCAAGGCTCTTGCTTGCTTGCTTGCTTGCTTGCTTGCTTGCTTGCTTGCTTGCTCTATTCCTAATGGGCGTTCGCCTATTTTTATTTGCCTGCATCTTCGGCATCCTCGCGTGCAACTTACTTGACTCGATACCGCTGGGGATCCTATGCGTGCGTTCTTCAATTTCCTCCGTTCCCTGTTCCTGCGTCGCCGTGCGAAGCACCAAGTGGGCGCTTCGCGCCTGCTCCTGGGGTTGCTCTCTCGCGCCGCGATCGTCGTAGGCGCCGTTGCCGTCAAGCCCGCCATGGCGGTCTCGGGTGGCGATGTCGTGCAGGGTGCCGCATCGATCAAACCAGAAGGCAATCAGACGACGATCAATCAGAGCTCGGACCGGGCGGTGATCACGTGGAAGGACTTCAATATCGCCCCGAATGAGGCGGTGCAGTTCATTCAACCCAACGCCAACTCGGCAACGTTGAATCAGGTGATCGGCAACATGGGGCCGACCACTATTCAAGGCATGCTCAATGCCAATGGTCGAATCTTTATTGTCGATCCGAACGGCGTCATCTTCGGGCGCGGTGCGCAGGTCAACGTAGGCGGGCTGGTGGCCTCGTCGTTGTCGATGAGTCCGGATAGTTTCATGTCCGGCGCGAACGCGTTGGGTGCGAGTGCGAATGGCCTGGTCACGGGGATGGTGAATGTTGAGGCTGGCGCACAGATTACGGCCAAGACGTTTGTCGCACTGCTCTCGGCGAGCACGGTGAACAATGCCGGCTCGATTCACGCAGGCATGGATGCCAATAGCAGCGAACGAGGCATCGCGATGGTGGCCGCAGATGCGGCCACGATTCAGTTGGGTAACTTCAAGGTGACGGTGAATAAGCCGGCGATGGACGCGCTGGTGGCCAACTCGGGCGATCTGGTGCTTGGGGAGTCGCTGGGAGACGGCTCGATTCAACTGAATGCGGCGGGGCGCAATGCGTTGATGCGCACGCTGTTGTCGAACTCAGGGAAGATTCAAAACCACAGTCAAGGCGCAGGCAGCTCGGTGTCGCTGGAGTCGGGCGGAGGGTTGTCGCACGTGGGTGAGATCAATGCGGCTGCGGGCAAGGTGTCCCTCGATGGTAAAGAGATCGCGCTTGACGGCAACGTCACGGTAGGAACGGAAAATACCACGACGCCGTCGCTGATCAATATTGGCAGTCAAGCTACGCAAAACGTGACGCAAGGCGTGCAAAGCGTGATTTCGGCCAACAGCAAGGTGGATGCGCAGATCCAGATCGCGGCGCAGCGGGTGCTGGCGCTAAGTGGGGCATTGTTTGCGCCGAGCGGGCAGATTTCGTTGCGCGCAACGATTTTGGATACGGGGTTGTTGGAGCCGGTGGCGAAGACGATTCATCAAGTGGGTGTTGAGGCATGGACGAAGCTGCCGCTCAAGACGAGTGATGGTCGTGTCGTGTATTACGGCGTGGACGGGCATGTCTATGCTGAAGATGGTCAACGGCTTGATGGTACGACCCATCTTTACGACGAGTTGAATAAGGATGTGGGATCTGTTGCGGATATTGATTCGAACGGACAAAAAAAGGACAACGGCACTTTTTTTGATACTTCGACAACTAAAATAAAGAAAATCCGTGTGTCCGGCGCTGCGTCGGGGATGCGCATCATCAATGGAAAAGCAGTGCCTCATACGTGGCTTGTTTGGAGTCCTAGGGCAAAGAAGTTTTATTGGTTCGATTTCGACAGTCACTCCGAAGTTTTGGGGCCGGAGTTGCAAGCTGGTGAGGTGTTTGCGCTGGGTGGTGGCCAGCTGATTAGGGCGGAGAAGGGCGTTAATGGAGAGTTCAGTTTTGTTCGTGCGGACGGTCGGATGCAAGGCGCTGTATTTGGTGCTGTATTTGACGCTGCATTGGGTATTCAGGGGCAAGAGTTGAAGCTCCGCTCAGGTGTTGCCTTGACGGTCCGTTTCGGTGAGTTGAAAGTAGGTGATGCTGGCGTGATTCGCCGCTCCGAAGGTAGCTACGATTTAGCTGGCTCAAACTCCTCTTTGGGTCTTGGGCTCGATTTGTCCGTTAAAGAGCATAACGGCGAGTTCACCATTGTTTTCGGGAAAAACAAAAACCTCGAATTCGGGCTTGATGGTGATCGCGTTGTTGTTGTTGACCGCAAAACAGGTCAGTCAGTTTTATCGAGTTTTGATCATGTGCTAGACGGTGTTACCGACCCGGCTGGGAGGCGCGTATTTGCTGACGCCAAAGGGAAAGTATGGGCGTTTAATTCTGGCGAGAATAAGTTTGATTCTGTTGATCATCTGGTCCAAGCCGCAAGCGATGCTAAACCGAATGAGCATGGCTTGTTGGAGGCGAACGCAGACGGCACGCTGAAGACATTCGCCGACAGCGCTGGGCACAGATTCGCCTATCGGATTGATGCCTGGGGCATTAAGCGATTGATGTCCGTTAACTCGGACGGCTCTGTCGTGGACGCGGTGTCCAGTAAAGCCGTCATGACAATAGATGTCGGTGGAACTGCCGTTAAAGTTCGTGCGACGGATGCGCGCGCGATTTCCGTGGCTGATGACACCCATAGGCAAGAGGGGGAGCAGCTTTTCGAGGTCTTGGATGGTAGTGGTAATCCGACGGGGCAGTTTGTGTCGGGTGATGGCAAATCCGTTGCGAAAGAGAAGATTGTTGAGCATAAACGGGCTAATTTTGATCCTTTTCAAGATGGGCTCGGTACGTTAGCCAAACCTGTGTCGATTCTGAGAGGCGATGACGGAAAAGAAATCGCTCGTGTTGTTAAGTGGCGTGCCTTGGGAGCGAAAGAGGCGACGACGATCATGGTCGACAAAGATGGCAAGCTCTTTGACGGTGAGACTGCCCATAGTGACCACAAAGTCGTCGATGTCTTGGGGCTTGGTGTAACGGTCGTTAATGGCGATAACAAGATTGTTTTGCCTGGCGACGGCAAGGAACCTGGAGATTGGGGGAAATTTAAGGAAGCGGGTTACGCGATCGCGGAGACCACTCAAGGCTTTGTTGCGACTAAGGATAATGTCGTTTATGAGCCTAACAGTCAGCAGGAGATGAAGTCGGTTGGGAAACTGCTTGAGGTCGTCAATGCGGAAAGGAGGCTCCTGCCTGGAAAATTCGAGGGACGTGGGATCGCGGGCGATGGGTTATCCATCAATAAGATAATCGTCAGTGACGGCGGAGAGCTGTTGCGTCGCAGCGCCAGTGGATACGAGCCCATGGGTGTTCATATTGTGGAGGATCCGCAATATGGTCGCTTGTTTGTGACTAGTAAAGGTCACTTGGCGGAGATCAGTTCTGAAAATCAGGTGACCGAGACTAGCTTAAGTATTCAAAGGCTGGGGGGTATCACTGTCGTTATGGATGCCCAGAAGCAGGCATTTCTGCCGAGGATCTTGAATACGGAAGCATTTTTTTCAAGTTTCCGGCACCACATGATTTTGGGCTGGGAGCCTACCGGTTATGCAGCAAAGTCTATCGTAGTTAACGGTGTGGCTCGGGAAATGCTGGTTGATGCGAGTGGCAATGTTGGCATGATTTCTTTCCAAGGGAGGCTCGGCGTAGCCGTAAATGAAAATTTCGAACAGGGCTTTCGGGTTGGCTTGACGAAGTTGGAACTCAAGCCGTTAGTCTTAGGCATGAAGCCGGGACAACTTGTTTCTGAGGACGGAAACCTTTTCTTGATGGGGGCTGACGGCAAAATCTCGCGAACTGATTATTCCGTTACTCCGACCGCCCTTTGGGGCGGGGTGATCCAGAAGGATGGCGTTGTTTATCGTCAGACACCTAGCGGTGAGTTTGCGCCAACGAAATTCCAGCTTGTTGACGTTGGTGGCGACAAAAAAGTTCTGGTCGGTGAAAACGGCACGGACGTATTGGGTGATGATCTTCAACCCACGGGTGACCGAGTAGTCAGCGGCCACTATTTGTTGCACGCGGACAAAAAATACAAAGCGTTGGACAGTGTTGCGGGTGAGGGCGTATTCCTGGACTCGCAAGGCCGGGTCGTAGACGCACAAGGTCAGGCGATTGCGACGGACCTGATTGATCTGAACACGGGACTGATTCTTGGCAAGGACGGTAAGCCCAAAGCGATTGACGTGCAGGTCAAAGATAGCAAGACGCCGGTATATGTGAAGTTTGACCGCGTCAATAAGAAGCTGGTGTTTGTCGACGCAGATGGCAAACAGGTCAGTGGTGCGCTGGTCGACCACGAGAATAACGAGATTCATTCGGAGACCGGGAATCGGACGGGAAATCGATACGTTGATGTGTCTGGCCATAATTCGACGCCGCACAACGTGTTGATCGACGCGCAGGGCATGCAGCTAGATCTTCAGACTCGCACTCGGACGGGGTTGCGGGTTGTTTCGGCCGACAATCGTCTGGAGATGGTCGGCGCAGACCACCATGTTTGGCAATGGGACAGCGCTCTTCAGAAGTTCAAGTCAACGAACGACGCCGTCGTGGCTGGCCAGTACCTGAGGCATGAGCCTGCGTATGTGACTGCGCAGGAGCGACCGGTGTACCGGGATAAGAGCGGACATTTGGTGATTCCCACGGAGGGTGTGGCACCGACGGTTCAACCGGTGACGGGCGACGGGTTGGTGGATGCCAAGACCCGCCTGATTCTGGGGGCGGATCTGAAGCCCAAGGCGCATGGTGATTTGGTGACGCGCGAGGGCGGGCCGGTATATCTCAAAGTTGAAAAGGGGGCCCAGGGGCTGTTGGTGAGGGTCCCTGCGGATGTCGCGGGTAATGCTCTGCCGGTGAACGGGGTTGTTTCCAAGGAGACATATCAAGCGCTGGAGTCGGCGATCGCTCAGGCCGATAAGGCGGGGCAAAAGGGGCTGGCGGACGCGTTGCGCGCGGACAAGGGTCGAGGTGTGTATCACACGAAGGAGGAGGTGGCCTCGGCACTGGCGTCGCTGAATGCGGTGAACGCGCTCCAACGTGACGTGGACTCGTCGTTGGCATCGATGGAGGGGCTGGAGACTTCGCTCAAGCAGACGGCGGGGCTGGAGTCGCGTCTGGATCGATTTGCGAAGGACAAGGACTTTGCTCAGGTGCAGTCGGTGCTGGCGGAGCAGAAGAAGGTTCAGACGCTGATCAACGCGGAGAAGCAAGAGGCGATTCGTGCGCGGATGAACGGCAAGGACTACGCGAGCGAGCAGGAGGCGCGAGCGGACCTGGCGTTGCAGCAGGCGGCGCAGGCGTTGCTGGATAAGCAGCGGGAGAAGGACCCTGGGGCGAAGATTGTCGAGATCGGCAAGAAGCCGGTGGTGCTTGACGGCC